>JANNCZ010000352.1:0-7159 GCA_031387185.1 Burkholderiales bacterium | reverse complement strand
TGATGCATCCGGCCCAAAACATTTGTCAATCAAGCTCACGCGCGCCAAGTTGGAGAGCCTGGTCGATGACCTGATCGAAAAAACCGCCGGGCCGTGCCTGACCGCGATCAAGGATTCGGGCATCAAGGCCTCCGACATTTCAGACGTGATCCTGGTCGGCGGCATGACGCGCATGCCCAAGGTGCAGGACAAGGTCAAAGAGATTTTCGGAAAAGAGCCGCGCAAAGATGTAAACCCGGATGAAGCGGTGGCCTACGGTGCTGCCGTGCAAGGTGCGGTGTTGTCCGGCGACCGCAAAGACGTGCTGCTGCTCGACGTGACGCCGCTGTCACTCGGCATCGAGACCCTCGGCGGCGTGATGACCAAACTCATCAAGAAAAACACCACGATCCCGACCAAGGCGAACCAGGTGTTCTCAACTGCCGACGACAATCAGGGCGCAGTGACGATTCATGTGTTACAGGGCGAGCGTGAGGTGTCGGCCGGCAACAAGAGTCTCGGCCAGTTCAACCTCGAAGGCATTCCGCCTTCCCCGCGTGGCATGCCGCAAATTGAAGTGACCTTCGACATCGATGCCAACGGCATCCTGCACGTCAATGCCAAGGACAAGGCCACCGGCAAGGAGAACAAGATCACCATCAAGGCCAACTCGGGTCTGTCGGAAGCCGAGATCGCCGCGATGGTCAAGGATGCCGAAACCAATGCAGCAGACGACAAGAAAAAAATCGAACTGGTGCAGGCGAAGAATTCCGCTGAAGCCCTGGTGCATCAGATGAAGAAAGCCGTCGCCGAGCACGGCGACAAGGTGCCGGACGAAAAAGCCGCCATCGAAGCCGCGATCAAAGACCTTGAAGAAGTGCAAAAAGGGGAAGACAAAGCCGCGATTGAAGCCAAGACCGAAGCCCTGATGAAGGTCTCGCAAAAACTCGGCGAAAAGATGTATGCCGATACGCAAGCGGCGCAGGCCGGTGCCGCGACCGGTGCTGCCGATAGTGGCATGGGGGGGATGGGCGGCATGGGTGGCATGGGCGGTGCTGCGGGCGCGGGTGCGGCTGCCGCGGGTGCATCGAAGAAGGACGACAGCAACGTGGTGGACGCCGAGTACACCGAGGTGAAAGACAAGAAGGCGTAAACCGGACACCTGCGGTGCCGTTTTACGTGGCCGGATTCGGGCGTACACGCGATGCGTGACGCTCAATTCGGCCGGTTCGCATTTGTGTTTTTGAATCGTTGATTTAGGTTACGGGATTGCCGGATGGCCAAGCGCGACTTTTACGAAATTCTGGGCGTCAGCAAGGATGCGGCTGACGACGACATCAAGAAGGCCTATCGCAAGCTGGCGATGAAGCATCACCCTGACCGCAATCAGGGTGACTCGGCCAAGGTGTCCGAAGAAAAATTCAAGGAGGCCAAAGAGGCCTACGAGATTTTGTCGGACGCCAACAAGCGCGGTGCCTATGACCGCTTCGGCCATGCAGGCGTAGACCCCTCTGTCGGCGCCGGGCCAGGCGCGGGCATGGGCGGTTTTTCGGATGCGTTTGGCGACATTTTCGAAGGCATCTTCGGCGGCGGCGGACGCCAGCGTGGCGGCTCCAATGTGTATCGTGGTGCCGACCTGCGCTACAACATGGAGATCACGCTCGAACAAGCCGCGCGCGGCCACGAGACGCAGATTCGCATTCCGGCCATAGAGCAGTGCGAGGTGTGTCACGGCAGTGGTGCCAAAGCCGGCACCAAACCCAAGCAATGCCACACCTGCGGCGGCGCTGGGCAAGTGCGCATGCAACAAGGATTCTTTTCGATCCAGCAGACCTGCCCCACCTGCCACGGCACCGGCAAGGTGATCGCCGATCCCTGCAGCCCCTGCGGCGGTGCCGGGCGCGTCAAAAAGCAAAAGACCCTGTCAATCAAGATACCTGTAGGCGTGGACGAAGGTGACCGCATTCGCCTCTCCGGCAACGGCGAGCCGGGGATGAACGGCGGCCCGGCCGGCGATCTGTACGTGCAGATGTCATTGAAGCCGCACGCGGTGTTTCAGCGCGAAGGCGACGACCTGCATTGCGAGATGCCGATTGGTTTTGCCACCGCTGCACTGGGTGGCGAGATTTCGATCCCCACGCTCGATGGCAAGGCCGAGATCAAGGTACCGTCAGAGTCGCAATCGGGCAAGACCTTCCGCCTGCGCGGCAAAGGCATCAAGGGCGTGCGCTCGTCTGCGCCAGGTGATCTCTATTGCCACGTGGTGATTGAGACACCCGTCAATCTCACTTCGCGCCAGAAGGAATTGCTGCGCGAGTTCGACGAGATCAACCGCAAGGACGCCAGCACGCACAGCCCGAAAGAAAAATCCTTCATGGACAAGATGAAGGATTTTTTTAGCGCGTAAGCGCGGGCAAGGCCTTGCCTCGAGCGAGCCCGCCAGCGCCAACAAGCGCAAAAACACAAAAGCCGCCCTCGGGCGGCTTTTTTTTCTTGTTGCTCACGCATCGCCCAGCACGCGCCCGCGCGCAAACGGCCCGGCAACGGTACTTACGTCACGGCCTTGTGCGTCATATCGCGAATATGCGCCGGCCCAACGCGCGCCTCAATCGCCTTGAGCAAGTCCTGTCGCAGACCCGCCGCAAACACAATCTCGGCCCAGACAAACAGCGGCCCGATCATGAGGCCGATGAGGTCATCCACGAACGCTGGCTTGCGCCCTTCATAGTAGTGGCCGATGAATTGGATGATCCAGCCGACGACAAACATGCCGATGCCGGTGGCGAGCCAAGCGGCGGTGCTCATCATGGCGATCTGCGCCGCAACCCAGGTCATCGCGGCCATGATGACGGTAAGCGTTGCGCCGAGACTGACGTCGAGTAGCAGGTAATACAGGCCTGCGACCGCAAGGACGATCCAGGCCGGATTCAGCGCCAGACCCGACACCTCGAATGATGGGCGCGACAGCAGCACGATGACGGCGAACACGATCATCGGCACGCCAACCAGGTGTGTGGCAATGTTGCGCCGGTCACGGTGGTATTCGGCGTATTGGGAAAGCTGGTCGAGGCCGTTTTTCATGGGGGTCTCCTCTGGTTTGCGCTGCTGGCGCAGCGTCGTCAGCCGGACGGTATCGGTCCGCCTGCAAACGATAGCAAATTGCGGCGCGAAAAGCTATGCGCGCCGCCACTCGGTTAGCCCACCAGGCTTGTCTTCGAGCACGATGCCTTGTGCGAGCAAAGCGGCGCGGATTGCGTCGGCCTGCTTGAAATCCTTCGCTTGCTTGGCTGCGACGCGCTCTGCTATCTTCATCTCAATCTGCTGCGATGACAGGCCTGCTGCATCGTTTCCGCTCGCCGACTGCAAGAATAACTGCGGATCACGATCCAGCAAACCCAGCACGCCGCCGAGCGCCTTGAGTAGCGAGGCCGCCGCCGCATCACCGCGATTCACGTCAGCAGCCAACTCAAACAACACCGCCATCGCCAGCGGCGTGTTGAAGTCGTCGTCCATCGCCTCTTTAAAACGGATGGCATGCGCAGAGCCGCTCCAGTCAATGGTTTTGGCAGAATCGGGCTCAAGACCCGCTCCCACCAATGGTTTCAGGGCGGTATATAGACGCGTTAACGACGCCTTGGCGTCATCCAGGTGCGCGTCCGAGTAGTTGAGCGGGCTGCGGTAGTGCGCGCGCAGGATAAAAAAACGCACCACTTCTGCGTCGTACTTTTTAAGCACCTCGCGGATGGTGAAGAAATTGCCCAATGACTTGGACATCTTCTCTTGATCTACACGCACAAAGCCGTTGTGCATGAAGGTGTTGACGAAGACGCAGTTGTTGGCCCCTTCGCTCTGTGCGATTTCGTTCTCGTGATGCGGGAACTGCAAGTCCGCCCCGCCGCCGTGAATGTCGAAGGTATTGCCAAGCAATTCGCTGGCCATCGCTGAGCATTCGATATGCCAGCCAGGGCGGCCCGTGCCCCATTTCGATTCCCAGCGCGTGTCTGGCGGCTCACTCTCCTTGGCGCTTTTCCACAGCACAAAGTCGAGCGGGTCGCGCTTGGTCGAGTTGACATCAACGCGTTCGCCCGCACGCAACTCATCGAGCGATTTGCCCGAGAGCTTGCCGTAACCGGCGAAGCCGCGCACGGCGTAGTTGACATCGCCATCGCCAGCTTTGTAGGCGAGGCCGTTTGACTCCAGCTTGCCGATCATCGACAGCATTTGCGGCACGTATTGCGTGGCGCGCGGCTCATGATCGGGCTTTTGCACGCCGAGCGCGGCTGCGTCTTCATCCATGAAGCCGATGAATCGGTTGGTCAATTGCGAAATCGTTTCGCCATTTTCCACCGCACGCTTGATGATCTTGTCGTCGATGTCGGTGATGTTGCGCACGTAGGTCAGGTCGAGGCCCGACGCGCGCAGCCAGCGCTGCACCATGTCAAATACCACCATCACGCGCGCGTGGCCGATGTGGCAGTAGTCGTAGACCGTCATGCCGCACACATACATGCCCACTTTGCCTGGCGTCAGTGGCACAAACTCGGTCTTGTCGCGTTTAAGCGTGTTGTAGATTTTCATGGAACCATTCCTGCAAATGTCGCCCAAAACGGGGAACAGCAACGCCGCTCAACCCGCGCCTTCAGTTTTGCATGTGCATATGCAGGCAACAGGCGTGCAGCAGACAGGCGGCACCGGTGTTGACGCGCCGGTGCGCGGCGCTCGCAGCACGCGGCACAAACTGGAAAAACATGGGCGATTTCGCAAAGACTCACGCAAAAATGGGTAAAATCATGGGCTTAGATGCTGCATCGCGGGCGCAACATTAAAGGCTTGATGTCCCCCCTCGGGCCCGTTATTTTTCCCCTGCTTTGTCCACTGCCCGTCTCCTCACTGCTCCGTTGCAAAGACTCCATCTGCGCAAGAACAAATATTGAGTTTATCACGATGAATTTACTGAACTTATGCACATGGCGCAGCCGCGTGGCGGTCACGGCGTTGCTTTGCCTGACCGCCTTTGCGGTGCCGGCACAGACGGACGAACTCGCCAATATCGGCAAACTTTTGCGCGGCGGCCAGCTCGATCAGGCACTGCAAAAAGTCGATGCCTACCTCGCCAGCAAGCCGCGTGACGCACAGGGCCGCTTTCTCAAGGGCCTGGTACTCACCGAACAGAACAAGACTGCCGAAGCCGTCGGCATTTTCACCAAGCTGACCGAAGACTTCCCCGAGTTGCCTGAGCCTTACAACAACCTCGCAGTGCTCTATGCGGGTCAGGGCCAGTACGAAAAAGCGCGCCAGTCGCTGGAAATGGCGATTCGCACCCACCCTTCTTACGCGACCGCGCATGAAAACCTTGGCGATGTGTATGCCAAGCTCGCCAGCCAGGCCTACGACAAGGCACTGCAACTCGACAACAACAACCCGGCTGCGCAAAACAAGCTGGCGATGGCGAAAGAATTGATCGGCAGCGGTACCACGCGCGCGCGTGCGCAAGCTGCGCAATCGACACCGGCGGCGCAGGCTGCAGTCAAACCCCTGCCAGGCACACCACCGGCGCAGGTAGCGGCTGCCGCACCCGCAGCGCCCGCCGCCACACCTGCTGGCAAACCTGGTGCAACTCCTGCTGCGGCTGCTGCGGCACCTGCGGCAGCGGGCGCGGCCAAGGGCAGCGGTGACGAAGCCGAGATTCTTGCAGCCGTCAACGCGTGGGCAGCAGCATGGGCCAAACAGGATGTCAAAGGCTATCTGGCCGCCTACGGCAAAGAATTCAAGGTGCCCGGCGGCAAATCGCGTGCCTCGTGGGAAGCAGAGCGCAAACAACGCATCGAGGCACCAACGAAGATTGAAGTCAAGGTTGACTCCGCTGCAGCCAAAATTGACGGCAGCAACGCGACGGTCAAGTTCCGTCAGCACTACAAGTCCAACATCGTAACCGCCAGCAGCAGCAAGACCCTGGTCATGAGCAAGGCTGGCGGCACCTGGCAGATTGTTGATGAGAAGAGCGGAAGCTAAGGCATTGCAAGCGGATCTGAGCGAATGGCGCGGTACGCGCCGCGATGTGCACAACACCTTGCATCACTTATTGCGCCAGATGGACATCACGCATTGGGGGAGCAGTTCGCAGCGGATTGGCAATCTGTTTCGCAACGCCGGCCGCATTGCATCGATGGCCGCACTGGCCGGTGTTGCGCTAGCGGGTTCAGTGCCGGCTAGGGCCGCACCGGCTGCATCCGCGCCGGTCACCAGCGCTACGGCCAACAGTGGCAAATCGTCCACCGAAGAAATCGAAAACGCGCTCGCGAGCATCTTCAAATCCATCGAAGGTGCGAGGTTTGACGAGGCGCTGGTCAAGACCGAAGCACTGATCAATACGCGCCCAAACTATCGCCTCGCCCATCTCATCAAGGGTGATTTGTTGATGGCGCACGCGCGGCCGGTACGCACCATGGGTGCGGCACCCAATGCGCCGCAGGAGCGCGTCAAGGACTTGCGTGAAGAGGCAATTGCGCGTCTCAGGGGTTATCGAGAGCGCCCACCCAAAGACCAAATTCCGCGCTATTTGCTCCAGCTGCGGCCCGACCAGAAACACGCGGTGGTGGTCGATACGAAAAAGTCGCGCCTCTACGTTTACGAAAACGTCAATGGCCAGCCGCGCTTCGTCGCCGACTACTACATGAGCCTTGGCAAACTGGGTATCCACAAGCTCAACGAAGGCGACCAGAAAACGCCGATCGGCGTGTACCACGTCACCGCATCCTTGCCGAAAGAAAAGCTCGCTGACCGCTACGGCGACGGAGCGTTTCCGATCAATTACCCCAATGACTGGGACCGGCGTCTTGGGCGCAGCGGCTCCGGCATCTGGCTGCATGGCACCGGCTCGGACACGTTTTCTCGTGGGCCGCGCTCGTCCGACGGTTGCGTGACGCTCACCAATGCCGACCTCGCCAGCCTGCGCCCACTGATTCAGGTCGGCCTCACACCAGTCATCATCAGCGATGAAGTCGAGTGGCTGTCGCGCGATAGCTGGAGCTCCGAACGAGACTCCCTCAACAAAGCCATCGAGCAATGGCGGCGCGATTGGGAAAGCCTCAACACCGACGCTTACCTAGCCCACTACGACAAAGAGTTTGACGGTGACGGCATGAATCTGCGCCAGTGGAGCGAGCGCAAGCGCCAGGTC
>JANNCZ010000329.1:0-6007 GCA_031387185.1 Burkholderiales bacterium | reverse complement strand
AGCGCGCGCTCAATCGCGGTACAGGTTGCGCATCGCCACGCCCAGGCGCTGCAACTTGACGGGATATTTTTCGAGGTCTGCATCGCGCTGTTGCAGCTTGAAGGGCTTGGCTTTTTTCTTCGGTGCGGCGCGCTTGGGTGCCACGGCGGCACGGTCAAGAATGGTTTGCATGTCTCAGCCCCCTACAGATTGAGAAGGCCGGATTATACCGTTGGTGTCAATGACCAAGACGTGCTTGCAGCTTGTCGATTCGCTCGTGCGCGAGGTCAACGTCCCGCCGCAGCCAGGCCAGCTTGGTGCTAATGACGCCCCAGGTGACCGCGCCATTGAGGACGGCCGTCACCAGCGCGCCGCCACAAGGCCGGCGAAGATCAACATCATGATTGGCCGCCAGGAGCGCTGCAACCAGTTGCCGCTGGCCTCTGCAACGGCAACGGCAAGGTCAACTACAAAGAACAACACCCCAGTGCCGGCCCGCTATTGCCATCCACCTGCGATACCCCGATTCACGACCAGGTGCAAATCCAAAATCGTTCGCTCCCAATCTCCTCGAAGCACATCGCAACTCCCACGCGTCAACCTAGTGTCGCCATATTTCGGCGGTTTTCGACAACCCTTCACAATCTCAGTGCAGCAGCGCCGCACGTCCGGCTTCTGCGGCCGCCATGGACACGGATACCGCGAACGGCGGCGATTCACTTTCAACGTAAATCTCCGGCCGCACGCAACGATTGCGCCCGCCCGCCTTGGCTTGGTACAAAGCCCCATCGGCACGGGCAATCAGGTCGGAGGCATTGATGCCCTTGCGCGCATCGAACGTGGCAATACCCGCGCTGAGCGTGACGTGGGGAGCGGCGCTGGAGCGCGCGTGCGGGATCGCGCGTGCGGCAATGGCTTTCAACATGTTTTCGGCCACGCACACTGCGCCGGCGCCCGGGGTCTGCGGCAGCACCATGACAAATTCTTCGCCGCCGTAGCGCGCCACCAGATCGGTCGGGCGCTTGCACACCGATTGCAGCATTGCCGCCACGGTCTTGAGACAGTCATCGCCCGCGAGATGGCCGTAGTGGTCGTTGAACAATTTGAAATGATCGACATCGCACAGCACCACCGAGAGCGGCTCGCCGGTGCGCTGCGCACGGGCCATTTCGTTGAGCAGGGTTGCATCAAAGTGGCGGCGGTTGGCCAGACCAGTGAGGCCATCCTGCTGCGCGAGCTTGACCAGTTCGCGGTTGGCAGAGGCCAATTCATTGCCGAGGGCGAGCAGGCGCGCGCGCATTTCGCCAATGCGCTGCATGGCGCGAATTTTGGCGTTGAGCACTACGTTGCTCACCGGCTTGATCAGGTAGTCGTCGCCCCCTGCGGCAATACCATGCTCGACATCTTCATCGTCTTCCTGCGATGACAAAAAGATCAACGGCACCCATTCACCGGGATGCAGGGCGCGCAATTTTTCGGCGACGGCGAAGCCATCCATACCGGGCATTTGCACGTCGAGCAGCACCAGATCGGGCGGTGCCGATTCATAGAGCTGAATCGCCTGCGGCCCGCCATCGGCGGTCAGGGATTCGTGGCCCATTTTGGCGAGCATCCTGCCGAGCGCGGCGCGCATGGTCGCCGAGTCGTCCACCACCAGAATTTTCATGACTGCTCCCGCGCAATATCGCAGCGGGCCGGGCCGCCCGCTTGGCGATATCACGGGATAACGGCACTGGGCCGGCAATCTTGAGGCGCGCGCCCTTATTTCACCGTGTGGGCTTCGACACCGGTTGCAGGGTCAAGGCGCAGCGTGTCAGTGCCGCTGCATACGCCTTGCGCTCATTGTTGTGTTGCGCCGCATGCCGTCCAGTGAGTGGCTGGCGATGGTTCGTCAGAACGACAGGGCGCGCACCAGGCGATCAAGAAAAGTTTGCCCCTCGTACAACGACTTGACGGGAAAACGCTCGTTGAGGCCATGCACCCCGCCGCCATCAAGATCGCGAAACATGCCCGAGATGCCATAGGTCGGAATGCCGGCATTGTTCAGAAAGCGCCCGTCAGTCGCAGCGACCAGCATGGTCGGGATCACCGGCGCGCCAGGCCACATCTGCGCAGTGATGGCTTCGACCGGCGTCATCAGTTCGGCGCTTAGTGGCGGCGCTGGCGACAGCACCGCGATGCCGTCGGGTGTGAGGCTGATCTTGTCATTGGCCATCACCCGCACCAGGGTCTTTTGCACTTCGTCGACCGGCTCGCCCGGCAGGATGCGGCAGTTCACGACCGCGCGGGCGCGCTGCGGCAGGGCGTTGGTGGCGTGGCCGGCGTCGAGCATGGTGGCGACACAGGTGGTGCGGAAAGTCGCGTTGTACATCGGGATATTGGTTAGCCGCGTGAGTGCCTCGGCATCTGGCGGTGTACGCAAAATGGCGCGCATGTCACTCGCCAGTTGCCCGGTTTCCAATGCAGCTGCGCGCTCGAAGTAGGCGCGCGTGATGTCGTTGAGCTTGAACGGAAAGTCAAACTTGCCCAGGCGCGAGAGGCCGTCGGCGAGGTGATAGATCGCATTGTCTTTCGACGGGCGCGCACTGTGCCCGCCCGGGTTGGTGACTTCGAGGCGAAAGGTCTGGAACACTTTTTCGCCGGCCTGAATGCCGTGATAAATGGGCTTGCCTGCCTTGTCGCGCAGCCCGGTGCCGCCTTCGTTGAGGGCGAGAGCGGCGTCGATCAGGGGACGATGATTTTTCAGCAGGTATTCGACGCCGCTGAATTTCGACGGAATGATTTCTTCATCGGCAGTGAGCGCGAGGATGATGTCGCGGTTCGGCACAACGCCTTCGCGCTTCATGCGGGCGAGGTTGGCGACGAACACTGCCGCCATCGCCTTGTCGTCGGCCGCGCCGCGCGCGTAGAAGTAGCCGTTCTCCTCGACAAGTTTGAATGGGTCACGCTGCCAGTCTTCGCGTTTGGCTTCGACTACATCGAGATGTGCCAACAGCAGAAGCGGCTTTTTGCCACTGCTGCCATTGCCTTTGAGACGCGCGACCAGATTGCCCTTCTTCGGCCCGCCCGGTGGCACGATGAGGTGCAGGTCGGCGTCGGCAAATCCGGCGGCCTTGAGGTGTGCCGCCATCGCGCGCGCGGCCTGCGTGGTGTCGCCTGCGGAATCGGTAGTGTTGATCTCGACCAGTTCCTGATAGATCGCGCGCAGTTGCGCTTGATCCGGCGTCAATGATTGGGCGCCGGCCGCCGGTAACCCCGCAATCGCGCATGCCGCCAGCGCAGCGAACAGGTATCGAAACAAGAGCGGCAACGAGCGGGACATGGGGACTCCTCGAACGATCAGGCGGGATGGCCGAAGCACAAGAATACCCCGGCACCCGCGTAGCGCGCGGGGGATGGCGGCATAATGCAGCGTATCCCATCCAGCCCCGTTCTTCATGCCCCTCTACGAATACGCCCCCGTCTCCGGCTCATGCAATCAATGCGAAGGCCGTTTCGCCGTCATGCAGCGCATCGCCGATGACAAACTCACGCAATGCCCCACCTGCGGGCAAGCCTGCGAGCGCCAGATCAGCGCCGTGGCGCTCGGCGGCAAGTATTCGATGACGCCGGCTGCGATCAAGAGTTCAGGCATGACGCAGTACAAAAAAGCCGGGGATGGCGTCTACGAGCGCACTGTAGGCACCGGCGGGCCGAAGACGATATTTCGCTAGAAGCCGCGGGCCCGCGCGTGCGCCGGGCGCCTCGCCTCCACGGGCGTATCACCTTGACAGGCGCGTTGATATCAACTCTGTAGACCCGCTCCCACCAAGGGTTTCAGGACGATATGCGCAGTACGCCGCGCGCGGCCAGCGCGTCGATCTCGCTGCGCGCAACGCCCAGGCCGCTTAAAATGTCCGCTGTGTGTTCACCCAGATGCGGCGCGCGCGGCAACGCTGCGCCGTCTTTTCGATCAGCCTTGTAGCCGCAGCCGAAGTCGGTTAGCGCACCGCGTGCATAGTCGGTGCGCCGCTGCGGCAAAGTGAGCAGGCCACCCGCCATCGCGCGCTTGAGAAAATCGGCCAACGTTCCCAGGCGTGCGCACGGCACGTCGCGCGCACTGAGGCGCGCTTCGAGATCGGCGGCACTGAGGCGCGAGACCGCAGCCGCCAGCAGCGCCTGCAAGCGTGGCGCATCGGTGGCAGTGACGAATCCTGCGCCTGCTTTCAGTGCGGCGACGTCGATCAACGACGCATCGTCGAGCACTTGTGCGACACCAATCACGCCGCAAAAAATCCGGAACTGACTTGCGGTGTTGGCGGCGGTCGAGACCCAGCCATCGGCGCAGCGGAAGGTCGAGCCGCCCGGGCTGCCCGAGAAGCCGCGATTGCCGATGCGCGGCGCATCTGCGCCTGTCACCGTCGCCCGCGCCGCATCCGGCCACATCAACTGCAACGCGGCCTGGGCCATTGAAATGTCGAGGTACGCACCGTCGCCAAACCGCAGGCGCCGGATCAGTGCCGCAAGAATCGCCTGTGCCGCGATCATGCCGGTAGCAGTGTCGATCACCGGAAAGCCCACTTTGAGCGGGTCTGCGCCTTCCACGCCTTGCATCATTGTCATGCCTACTGCTGCCTGTACTACGTGGTCATAGGCGGCGCGGCGGCCCCATGAGCCTTCCTGTCCGAAGCCCGAAATCGAGGCGTACACGATGTCGGATTTGATTGCACGCACGGCCGCGTAGTCGAAGCCGAGTCGCGCTGTGGCACCGGGGCGAAAATTTTCAATGAATACATCGGCGGTGGCGATCAACTTTCCAAGCCATTCCCGGCAGCGCGGCTCCTTGAGATCCATCGCGAGCGATTGCTTGCCGCCGTTGATCGCGGCGAAACCGATCGAGATGCCGTCATCGAGCGCATCGGCGGCGCGGCCGCGCAGGATGTCGCCTTTGGACGGGTGCTCGACCTTGATGACTTCAGCGCCTTGCAGGGCCAGATAGTGCGAGGCGGTCGGCCCGGCAATCACATGCGAGAGATCGATGACGCGCATGCCGTCGAGTGCGTTCATGTTCATGTGCAGATTTCTTCAGTTGGCCTTGGCGCCGGAAATCTGGATCAGCCTGACCCACTTGGCCGATTCGGCTTTCATAAACTGCGCGAATTCCTCCGGTGAGGCCGATATTTCGACTTCAGCGCCGCCTGCCTGCAACTGGCTGCGCAACCCGGCATCGGCCAGTGCCTGTTTGTTTGCAGCGAACAGTTTTGCAATCACCGGCGCTGGTGTGCCGATTGGCGCCCACAGGCCGCCCCAGAACTCCTGCACATAAAGATCGTCGCCAAACAGTTCCTTCATGGTTGGCACATCCGGCAGCGAGGCGAGACGCTTGGCGCCGTTCACGGCCAGCGCGCGTGCCTTGCCTGATTTGATGTGGGGGATGGCTGTGCCGGAGATCGGAAACGCATACTGAATCTGCCCGCCGAGGAGCGCCGGCATGATCTCGACCGAGCCGCGATAGGGGATGTGAATCGCATCGAGTTTTTGCAAACTCGCGAACGTGGCGCCGGCAATATGCGCGGCGGTGCCGACCCCGCCGGAACCATAGTTGAATGCGCCGGGCTTGGCCCGGATCGCGGCCTCCAGCTCGCGGGCCGACTTGACCGGCGAATCGACCGGGACGATGAGCACGGCGGTCGTTGTCGTGGTCAGGCTGATCGGCGCGAAGCTCGTGTGCGGATCAAATTTTGCTGCCGGCTGCAGGATTTTTTGCACCAGTTGCGAAAGGGAACCGGCGATCAACGTGTAGCCATCGGGCGCTGCCTGCGCCACGACTTCGGCAGCGACGATGCCGGCGGCGCCTACCCGGTTCTCCACCACCACGTTGCCCCCGAGGGCTTCGCCAAGTTTTGGTGCCATGCGCCGTGTCTCGACATCCGGCCCGCCGCCCGCAGCGAAGGGTACGATGATCTTGACCGGGCGTGCGGGATAAGACTGTGCGGCAGCGGTGCAGGCGATGAGCGCAAGCAGCAGCCCCGGCAGCATGGCGATGGTG
>JANNCZ010000270.1:0-5755 GCA_031387185.1 Burkholderiales bacterium | reverse complement strand
GAATGCGAGGCGATTGCATAGTCTGCGCTTGCCGCCAGTTGATGTGCATGCTTCAAGATTGATTCTGAATCCGATTCCGGCATTGCCCGGCAATTGATTCGGCAATTGATTCTGTAATTGATCCTGTAATTGATCCCAAGCGAGGTAAGCATGAAACGCCGTCAACTGTTGTTGTCCTCCCTTTGCGCCGTGCCGTTGAGCGTTCCGCTCGGCCCGCCCCTGGTGCGCAACGCTTTTGCGCAATCCACATTCCCTGACCGGCCCGTGAAAATCGTGGTGCCGTTCGGCCCCGGTGGTCTGGCTGATGTGACCTTTCGCATCGTCGCCGAGAAATTATCGCCCCTGCTGGGCAAGCAGGTGGTGATCGAGAATATGCCCGGCGCGGGCGGCATTGCGGCCGGCAATGCTGTGCGCAACGCCAAGCCGGATGGCCACACCCTGCTGGTGATTGCGAACGGCACCGCGATCACCAAATCGCTGTTCAAGACCATGCCCTTCGATATTGAAAAAGATTTCGTCCCGGTGTCGCTGGCGGCCTGGTTTGATCTGGTGATCGTGGCCAAAGGCGAGGGCGGAAAATATCGCACGCTGGGTGACTTGCTCGCCGCTGCACGCGCCAACCCGGGCAAACTCAATTTTGCGTCAATCTCCCCCGGCAGCTCGCAAAATCTCTCTGCCGAGTTGTTCAAGACCACCGCCAATCTGCAGGTCTCGATCATCCCCTTCAAGACCACGCCCGATACCGCGACTGCCGTGATCGGCGGCGAAATCGATGCGGTATTCGAGTCCTATGCCGCATTGAAGTCCTTGATCGAGTCGGGCCGCCTGCGCGTGCTCGCCAGCACGTCGCCCAAGCGCACCGGCTATTTGCCCTTGGCACCGACGGCGCAAGAGGCTGGGGTGCCGGGTTACGAAGTGGTCGGCTGGAACGCACTCGCCGCACCGGCCGGCACGCCTGCTGACGTGATCGCCATCATCAATCGCCACATGAATGCGGTGGTCGCGATGCCCGATGTGAAAAAGCGCTTTGTTGATCTTGGTCTCGACGCCTACGCCGGCACGCCCGAAGAGTTGCGCCAGCGTCTGCACACGGACGTGACCAAGTGGGCGGCGGTAATCAAGCAAGCCGGTATTCCACAGCAATGAGCCACAGCAATGAGCCACAGCAATCAGCCACAGCAATCAGCCACAGCAATGAGCCGCAGCAATGAATACAAACAGGAATCATGAGATGTTGATGGTCGATACCCACGCCCACATCTGGCTCAAGGACATGCCGCTGGTGGCCAACCCGCGCCACAAGCTCGACTACGATTTCTCCGTCGAGCAATACTTGCAAACGCTTGACGATCACGGCGTGCAGTTCGCCGTGATTGCCGCCGCCAGCCCCTACGCCGACTACAACGATTACACGATTGCGTCGGTGCGCGCCAACCCGCGCCTGCGCGGCACGGTGATTCTGGAGCCCAATGTGGACATGTACACGCTGGCCGCGATGAATCGCGATGGCATTGTCGGTGTGCGCCTGCCGTATATCAACATGACGGCGCTGCCTGACCTGACGACGTTCGAATACCGCCGCACCCTGCGCCGCTTTGCCGATCTTGACTGGCACGTGCATCTGCATCTCGATGGCCCGCGCATTGCGCAGGTGCTGCCCGCGCTTGAAGCGTCAGGCGTGAAGATCGTGATCGACCACTTTGGGCGGCCCGACCCCAAGCTCGGCATCCACTGCGAAGGCTTCAAGTTGATGCTGCGCTCGATTGAAAAAGGGCGCACCTGGGTCAAGGTGTCGGCGGCCTACCGCCTGGGCGAAGAGCTTGCTGCCACTTATGGCCGCGAATTGCTCAAACAGGTGGGGCCGGATCGTCTGTTGTGGGCCAGTGATTGTCCGTTCGCCGGCTTTGAAGGCAAGGTGGCGTATCAGCAGACGATTGACGCGGTCACGGCATGGCTGCCCGAAGGGGATGTGCGTCATCAGGTGTTTGGCGGCAACGCGCTCAAGCTGTATTTCAGCCAATAGAGATGCTTCAGCCACCGGCCTGAAACCCTTGGTGCAAGCGGGTGTCAAACACTGATAGGCTTGCAGCCCATGGGCACCAACGGTCTTGCGGATGGGCTAGTTGACGATTGTGGAAGTTGCTTGAGGCTGCGGGCGTGCGCCAAGCCGGATTACGCAAGGCCAAATGAAGGAAAATAACGTTCCTTTTCGCTTCCCATTCCTCAGACGATCATGATCATCGATTGCCACGGCCACTACACCACCTCGCCACCCGCGCTGGAAGCCTGGCGCAAGAAACAGATTGCCGCGCTCGCCAATCCTGCGCTCGGCCCCAAGGCCGCTGACCTCAAGATCAGCGATGACGAACTGCGCGAGAGCATCGAGAACAACCAACTGCGCATGATGCGTGAGCGCGGCGCGGACGTGACGATATTTTCGCCGCGCGCGAGCTACATGGCGCATCACATTGGCGACTTCAATACTTCATCGACCTGGGCGGCGATCTGCAACGAGTTGATCCACCGCATCAATCGCCTGTTCCCCACCCAGTTCATCGGCGGCGCGATGCTGCCGCAGTCGCCGGGCGTCAAGCCCGAAACCTGCATCCCCGAGTTGGAGAAGTGCATCAAGGAATACGGTTTTGTGGTGATCAACCTCAACCCCGACCCATCGGGCGGCCACTGGAATTCGCCGCCGCTGTCAGACCCGCAGTGGTACCCGATCTACGAGAAGATGATCGAGCACGACATCCCGGCGATGATTCATGTGAGCACCAGTTGCAATGATTGCTTTCACACCACCGGCGCGCATTACCTCAATGCCGACACCACGGCCTTCATGCAGTGCCTGACCTCGGATATTTTCAAACGTTTCCCCACACTCAAATTCATCATCCCGCACGGCGGCGGCGCCGCACCCTATCACTGGGGGCGCTTTCGCGGCATCGCGCAGGACATGAAATTGCCACCGCTCAAGGAGCATCTGCTCAAGAACATTTTCTTTGACACCTGCGTCTACCACCAGCCCGGCATTGACCTGCTGTTGAAGGTGATCCCGGTCGAAAACATTTTGTTTGCCTCCGAGATGATCGGTGCAGTGCGCGGTATCGATCCCGAGAGCGGTTTCATGTACGACGACACCAAGCGTTATATCGAGAGCGCCGCGCAGTTGAGCGCCGCTGATCGCGCCAACATTTACGAAGGCAATGCGCGGCGCGTGTTTGGGCGGCTCAACGCAGCGTTGCCGGCGCACCAATGAAGACCCAGGTTGCGATCATCGGCGGCGGGCCGGCCGGGCTGCTGCTGTCCGAAATTTTGCATCGCCACGGCATTGACAGCGTGGTGCTCGAAGCGCGCAGCCGCGCCTACGTGCTCGCGCGCATTCGCGCTGGTGTGCTCGAGCAAGGCACCGTGGATCTGTTGCGCGAAAACGGCCTGGGCGAGCGCATGGATCGGGATGGCCATCCGCACGATGGTGCCGAGATTGTCTGGGCCGGGCGCGACCGCTACTTCATCGATGCGTGGAAATACGCGGGCCGCCGCTTCATGACCTATGGGCAGACCAACATTCAGGAAGACCTGTTTGCGGCGGCGGATCGGCGTGCGGCGCGGGTGCTCACTGAAGCGGCCGATGTGCAGCCGCACGGCATGACGAGCGATGCGCCTTACGTTACCTTCCGTCACAACGGCGTCGACGAGCGCCTCGATTGCGATTTCATCGCCGGTTGCGATGGCTATCACGGCGTGTCACGCAAGGCGATTCCCGCATCGATCCTGCGCGAGTTTGAGAAGGTCTACCCCTTCGGCTGGCTCGGCGTGCTCTCGGAAACGCCGCCGCTGGAGCATCTGACCTATTGCAACCATCCGCGCGGCTTTGCGCTCGCCTCGCAACGCAACCCGATGCTGTCGCGCTATTACGTGCAGGTGCCGCTCGGCGACAAGGTCGAAGAGTGGTCTGATGACCGCTTCTGGACCGAACTCAAGGCGCGCTATCCGCAAGACCTGGCGGACCGCATCGTCACCGGGCCGTCGATTGAAAAATCGATTGCGCCGCTGCGCAGTTTTGTGGCCGAGCCGATGCGGCATGGGCGTTTGTTCCTCGCCGGCGATGCAGCGCACATCGTGCCGCCGACCGGGGCCAAGGGATTGAACCTTGCGGTCTCCGATGTGTTTTATCTGTCGCGTGCGCTCACATCGTTTTACGGTGCGGGTTCCGCCACGCTGCTCGATGGCTACAGTGACATGGCGCTGCGGCGCGTGTGGAGTGCGGTGCGCTTTTCGTGGTGGCTCACGAACCTGCTGCATCGCTTCCCCGGCATGACCGAGTTTGAGCAACGCGCGCAGGAGTGTGAGTTGGCCTATCTCGCATCGTCGGTGCATGCGTCGGCGAGTGCGGCAGAGCAGTATGCGGGGCTGCCGTTTGAGACCGCATGACCGGCGCCTGCGGAGGGCTGCTGTCCGATTTTTATTTAGTGAGCACGCCAGAAATGGCTTCCACCAACGACTTTCAACGATAGTGCTTTAACAATGGCTCCCACCAACGATCTCCAGAATGCATTTGTCAAGACGCCCGGCTGGCTCGACTGGTACACCGGCCCGTCGACGCCGCGTTTCAAACTCCCGCCCGGCAGCGTTGATGCGCATTGCCACGTGTTCGGCCCCGGAGATGAATTCCCCTATGCACCAGAGCGCAAGTACACGCCCTGCGATGCCTCCAAACATCAACTTTTTGCGTTGCGCGACCACCTCGGCTTTGACAAAAACGTGATCGTGCAAGCCACTTGCCACGGCGCCGACAACCGCGCGCTGGTCGATGCCCTCAAGGCGTCGAACAACAAGGCGCGCGGCATCGCCACCGTAGAACGCAGCATCACCGACAACGCCTTGCAGGAGTTGCATGCTGCCGGCGTGCGCGGCGTGCGCTTCAACTTCGTCAAGCGTCTGGTCGATTTCACGCCCAAGGACGAGTTGATGGAAATCGCGCAGCGCATCGCCCCGCTGGGCTGGCAGGTGGTGATTTATTTCGAAGCGGTGGACTTGCCCGAGCTGTGGGATTTTTTCACGGCGCTGCCCACTACCGTGGTGGTCGATCACATGGGCCGGCCCGATGTGAAACTGCCGGCCGATGGCCCGCAGTTTCAGTTGTTCGTGAAAATGATGCGCGAGTATCCGAACATCTGGTCAAAGGTGACCTGCCCCGAGCGCTTGTCGGAAGCCGGGCCGCCGGCGTTGCATGGCGAGCAAAACGCCTACCGCGATGTGGTGCCGTTCGCCAAATTGCTGGTCGAGACTTTCCCTGACCGCGTGATCTGGGGCACCGACTGGCCGCATCCGAATCTCAAGAATCACATGCCCGATGACGGCTTGCTGGTCGATTTCATTCCGCACATTGCCACCACGGCGGCGCTGCAACAAAAACTGCTGGTGGATAATCCCACCCGCCTGTACTGGAAGTAACCCGGCACCCGCACCAACCGGAACCCACACCATGTCACTCGACAAACCCTATCTTGATGTACCCGGCACGACCGTATTCGACATGGAGCAGTCGCGCAAGGGCTACTGGCTCAACCAGTGCTGCATGTCGCTGATGAAAGCCGAAAACCGCGCGCGTTTTCTCGCGGATCAGCGCGCCTACCTCGATGAATGGCCGATGTCTGAGGAGCAGAAGCAGGCGATCCTCACCGCCGATATGAACCGTGCGATTCGCGCGGGCGGCAATATTTACTTCCTTGCCAAATGGGGCGCGACACAC
>JANNCZ010000250.1:0-4181 GCA_031387185.1 Burkholderiales bacterium | reverse complement strand
CCAAGTACCGCGCGCATGCATCTTCGCTGGGAAATCGCTCCAAAAATTCTACCCAGGTCGCGGGGTAGCTCGTTTCGATTTGCGGCGCGGGCTTTGGCATGCCCCAATTTTGCCCGAAGTGGAGCTAAGTGGATACCCCTTGCGTCCATACAGTGACGCGCCCGTCCTTCCACTGCGCCACCGCGCACGACGGGCCGATCGAGCCGTGCGATTGAAACGGCCGCGTGAACTCGGCCTGGTGTTTCTTGACGGCCGTGGCTGCGGCGGCGGCGTCTTCCTTCACACCGACGACACTGGTTTGCTTGCGCGCCGTTTTGAGATGCGCGTAGAGCGCCGCACCGCGTGGCGGCTTGTCGGCGGGCGTATCCCACTTCGCGGCTTTCGCAAGCGCGGCGCGCGCGGCAATCGCCTGTTCTTCACGCACCGCAGCGACCGCGATGAAGCTGCCATCGCGCACCACGGCGACGACACCAGGCATTTTCTTGACCGCACGCTCGTCGAGTGCGACGAGTTTTGAATTGAGTGACGGCGGGCGCACCACGCGGCCATGCAGCATGCCAGGCAAGCGCATGTCCTGCACGTAGGCTTCGCCGCCAGTGACCTTGCGCGGAATGTCGCGCCGCGAGACGGTCTTGCCGACCAGCTTGTAGGCACTGTGGGGTTTGGTCTTGAACCCTGTCGTTGCTTCGCGGGCGAGGTCGAGGGTGCCGGCGAGGTCCCAGTAGGTGAGTTTCTGTCCGGCCGCAGTGCTGCCCGCGGCGCTTCCCACAACACTGATCGTGCCATCACTCACAGTGAGTTGCTCAGCCGGCACACCGAGGCGCGTGGCTGCTGCGTTGACGAGCAGTGCGCGCACTTCGGCCGCAGCGGCGCGCAGGGCAGCGCCGCTTTGCTGGATCGACAGCGAGCCGGCGGTGACGCCTTCATCGGGCACGATGCGCGTGTCGCCCGAGACCGGACGCAGGCGCTTCATCTCGACATCGAGTTCTTCGGCGGCGATTTGCACCAGCGCCGTGAGGATGCCTTGCCCCAATTCGATCTTGCCGGAGAAGAAGGTGATGGTGCCGTCGGGGTTGATGAACAGCCAGGCGTTGAGACGGCGGAAATTGTTGAGGCTGCCCGGCAGCGGCGGGCGCGCCGGAGCCTGGGCTTCGATCAGGGACGGGGCAAGGGCAAAGCTCACGCCTAGCGCGCCGCCTTTGAGGATGAAACGGCGGCGCCCAAGTTGAAATTTGCCATCGCGGATGTCACCCAAACCCGCGCCAAAAGCCGCTCCTGGAGCGGCTGACAGGGCCATGCTGCCCGCAGAGGCTTGTGTACCAAGGCTTTGCGCAGAGATGAAGTGTTGGCGCGCGTTCATGCCGTCACCTCTTTGCGTGCGTTTGCCTGCGCCTGTGCCTGCACCTGCACGGTGACCGGCTGCCCCGCCGTCGGCTGTTGACCGCTGGCGCGCTGTATCGCGCGCACGATGCGGTTGTGGGTGCCGCAGCGGCACAGGTTGCCGGCGAGTGCTTTGCGAATCTGCGCTTCATCGGGCTTGGGCGTTTTGTCGAGCAGGGCCTTGGCCGTCATCATCGCGCCAGCGACGCAATAGCCGCATTGCGCGGCCTGCTCATCGATAAACGCGGTTTGCAATGCGTGCGGCTTGTCCATCGTGCCCAAGCCTTCGAGCGTGGTGATGGCCTTGGCGCTGACCTTGCCGGCGGGGGTGATACATGAACGCGTCGGCACGCCGCCAATCATCACGGTGCAGGCCCCGCACTGACCGAAACCGCAGCCGTATTTCGCTGCGTTCAGATTGAGGTCGTTGCGCAAGACATAGAGCAGCGGCGTGTCTGCCGCAGCAGGACTGCTGCGGCGCTTGCCATTGACATTGAGGGTGACGGCCATGCGGAGTTCTCCTTTGGTGGGCGGTTACTCGATGCTGCAGAGTTGCTCTGCTACGTTTGGATTGAATGCCGGATTCGCCACGGCATCGCGGTCTGGGCGCGCAATCAGCGTGCTGATCCCGGAATGCCGGCCGGAATGGATTCACCGGCGCTTCTATTGTTACCCAGAATTGACTGTGCGTGCGCACTGTGCGCCGGCGCAGGAGACACTTGCGCCTCGCACCGGTGAAGATGCCTCGCCGATTTTGCTGTTAAGCGGCGGGCCGGGAGCGCTGCGGCCGTGCCTGCGCCCTATTTGCTCCGCTGCGATGAAGTGCCGCTTGCTCCGCGTGTTGGCGCTGCGGGCGCGGGCTCCTGCACCATGAGAGAGGTATTGCGGCGCTCCGCTGCCGATGCATAGACCAGGTTGTCTTCGCGCTTGTCGACCGCGAGCACCAGAACCAGCAAGATGCCATCGTTGACCTGATACACCAGCCGGTAGCCCTGGCGGCGCAACTTTATTTTGTAGCAGCCCAGTAAGTCACCGGCGAGTTCGGCACCGGGCATGCGCGGTTGATCCAGCCGTTTGCGCAGGAGCTTTCGCAATGGCTCCTTCACCGACCCGTCGAGCGCGTTCCATTCCCGCAGTGCATCCTTGACAAACTGCAGGCGGTACTTCGGTGCGCGCGGCGCGGCGCGCTTGTTCGGTGCGCGCGGCGCGGCGCGCTTGTTTTGCGCCCTGGACTGCGGTTCACCACCGGGGCCAACACCGGCATCGGGCAGTGTTTTTCGAGACACCTTAGACCGTGTCAATGTCCACCTCGACGGTGTCTCCACGTTGGGCGCTGGCAATGCGCTGCCGCAACAGCGGCAGCAGCCGCGCGTCCGCCAGGTCTTCGAGCATGGCTTCGAAAATGCCCGGCTCGACCATGTAGAACGCGGCCTTGTTGTGGCTCAGCACGGCTACCGGCTGGGCACCGGCGTCGCGCAGGACGCGCGCCGGATTTTTTTTGAACTCCGACATGCTCACGGTCAGGTCAGTGTGGAGGCTTTGCATAGCCAATCCTTTTATGGAGCCAAATAAAGCGCTTATTTTAGCGCTTGAAAATGCTTGCCGATCTCCGGATCAAACGCACCATCGATCAACACAAACAGCATCTTGCACGGCTTGCCCGAACGGTTGGCCCAGGCGTGGTTGGTGCCGCGCTCGACGAGAAAATCGCCTTGCTTCATCAGGCGCTCTTCCTTGTCGAGCACAATAAAGATTTCGCCTTCGAGCACCAGCGCATAGTCCACCGTCTCGGTGCGATGCATCAGCGGATGCCCGCCCTGCTTGTAGGTTGAGGCCTTGTTGGTGCCGAGCGCACCGAAGGCTTCTTTGGCACCAGAGCCATCGAGGTTTTTGGTCCACTCGCCTTCGGGGCCAAATTCAATGATGCGCACGACGGTGCCGTTTTTTGGCGGCTCCAGGGTGAGCGGGCGTGCCGTCGGATCAGGGTCATTGCCGACAAAGCACGGCGTCTGATCAGTGATCCACAAATTGGCGAGGTGGTAGCCAACGCGTTTGGGGTTGGTATGTACCGAGGGGGCAGCACCATCTTCGGTGAAGATGGCGTTGCCCTCGGCATCGTGCCCGGTCACGATGCGCCGCACGTAGCCTTGTTCGCCGGGTTGTTTGGCTGTAGTCATTGCATGCTTGACGTGGTGGTCCGCGTGTGGGAGCTGCGGGTTACTTCTCGTCGACGATGGTGTTCATCAAGACGCCCATGCCATCAACTTCGATCTCGATGACATCGCCGGGCGCCATGAACACCGGTGGGGTGCGCGCGTAGCCCACACCAGCCGGGGTGCCGGTGATGATGACGTCACCCGGTTCGAGCGTCATGCACTCGGTGATGATGACGAGAGATTCAACGATGTTCCACAAAAAGTCTTTGGTGTTGGCGTCCTGCATGATCTTGCCGTTGAGGCGCGACTGGATGCGCAGCCCTTCGCAACCGGCGGGCAGCTCGTCGGGCGTAATGAGCCAAGGGCCGAAGCCACCGGTGGCGTCAAAGTTTTTGCCGAGCGTCCACTGCGTACCGCGGCGCTGGTAATCGCGGATCGAGCCGTCGTTGTAGAGCGAATAACCGGCCACGCACTCGAGCGCGTTAGCCTTGGTCAAGTGCTTGGCTTTGGAGCCGATGATGACTGCGATCTCGGCTTCGTAATCGAGCTTGGGCGAGCACTTGGGGCGGATGATCGGCTTGCCATGCGCCACTTGCGAAGTGGCGCCGCGCATGAAAAAGCTCGGGTGGTCGGGGCGATCGCGGC
>JANNCZ010000032.1:0-7843 GCA_031387185.1 Burkholderiales bacterium | reverse complement strand
TTCGGCTTCAACAGCGGGACGCACGTGATCTTCTTCACCTACCGATACGCCACCGGTGGTGATGATGAGATCGTGCTCACGCGCCGCCTCGCGCAGCGTGGCACGCGTGGCATCGAACGAATCGCGCACGATGCCGAAGTCAGTGAGCATGCAGCCGAGCCCCTCAACCAGGCCGCGCAACATGAAGCGGTTGGAGTTGTAGATCGCGCCGGGTTTGAGCGGCTCGCCCGGCATCGCCAATTCGTCGCCGGTAAAAAATACCGCGACCTTGAGGCGGCGCACCACTTGCAATTCTTTCATTCCTACCGATGCGGCGAGGCCGCAGGCCTGCGCGGACAGCTTCGTACCCTTGGGCAATATCTCGCTGCCGGCGCGGATGTCATCGCCGCGACGCCGGATCCATTCACCCGACGCGGGCGCGTGATTGACGATCACGGCGTCACCGTCTGGCGTCTTTTCAGCGCTGCACTGCTCCTGCATCACCACCGCATCAGCGCCTTCAGGGATCATCGCGCCGGTGAAAATACGGGCTGCAGACCTTGGTGGGAGCGGCTCTCCGACGACGCCAGCGGGAATGCGCTGCGTCACAGCGAGGCGGGCACCCGGCTGCCCAATGTCGGCAGCGCGTACTGCGTAGCCATCCATCGAGGTGTTGTCCATGGGTGGCACGTCAATCGTGGAGGCCACCGCTTGCGCCAACACGCGGCCATGCGCATCGAGCGTATCGACGGTTTCGACCGCACCGGCAGCGCCGCCTTGGTCCAGCGGCTGCGCTTGCGCCAGCAAGGCGGCGAGCGCCTCGTCCATCGACAGCATCGGTGATTTCATGTATTGCGCTGGCGTGATATCGCCGCTAGACCTTGATGCTCGATTATAAATTCGGCAATCGCGGCGGCATCGTTGAGGTTGAGCACCGGCAGTGTGGTCTGCACTGGCGCATCCGCAGCGATCGCCACGATGTTCGGATCTTCAGGATGCAACAAGGGCCGCTCGAACGAAGGCCGGAACACTTCGAGTTTGGGAATCGGCGCGCGCTTGAAACCTTCGACCAGCACCAGATCACAAGGCGCGAAGCGCGCCAGTTGTTCATCGAGCGACGGCTGCGCTTCGTCGCGCAACTCGTGCATCAACACCCAGCGCCGGTCAGACGTGACCAGTACCTCCGTCGCGCCTGCTTCGCGGTGACGGTAGGAATCCTTGCCCGGCTTGTCGATGTCAAAGGCATGATGCGCGTGCTTGATGAGCGACACCCGCAGCCCAGCCTGCACAAAGCGCGGGAGCAATTGCTCGATCAGCGTCGTCTTCCCCGAACCCGAAAAGCCGGCAAAGCCAAATACTTTTTTCTGCATATCCGTTCCAAAAGAAACGGGCTACAAAATAAATGGGGTCAGACCCCTTTATTTCAGCCCCATTTTTGCGCGCATTGGAACGCGAGGTAGGCCTTGATCTTGCCTGCCGCAACCGGCATATCCACAAAACGCTTAGGCAGGGCCTCGATGTTCTCGAACCCGGCGGGACGTGGCGGTTTGATGCCGAGGGCTTCGATGATGGTCTCTTCAAATTTGACCGGGAGCGCGGTTTCGAGCACGATCATCGGCACCGCAGGCTCACGGTATTCGAGTGCGACCTTGAGGCCATCAGCGGTGTGCGTGTCGATCAGTTTGCCGTAGCGCTGATGCGTCGCGCGAATCATGGCGAGGCGGTCGGCGTGGGTGCTGGAGCCGGACTCAAAGCCGTATTGCGCCACCGCCTGCATCAGCGGCTTGCCATTCGCACCTGCGACCTGATTAAGGTCGAATGCACCGTCACGATCCAGCGTCTCCCACAGGGCCTTCACAATCGCGCCATCGCGCCCCGCAAGATCAAACACAAAGCGCTCGAAGTTCGATGCCTTGGAAATATCCATCGACGGGCTGGAGGTCTGGCGCGTCTCGTGGCTCTTGCGCACGCGATATACGCCAGTCTTGAAAAACTCGTCGAGCACATTGTTCTCGTTGGTCGCCAGCACCAGGCGGCGGATCGGCAGCCCCATCATGCGCGCCACATGGCCGGCGAATATGTTGCCGAAATTGCCCGAGGGCACGGCGAAATCGACCTCTTCGCTATTGGACGTGGTCGCGGCGAAATAGCCCTTGAAGTAGTACACCGCCTGCGCCACCACGCGCGCCCAGTTGATCGAATTGACCGCGCCGATCTTGTGGCGCGCCTTGAACGACGCATCGCCCGAGACGGCCTTGACGATGTCCTGACAATCGTCGAACACGCCATCGACCGCAATATTGAAGATATTCGCGTCCTGCAGGCTGAACATTTGCGCAGTCTGGAACGGACTCATCTTGCCCTTGGGCGAGAGCATGAACACGCGCACGCCCTTTTTGCCACGCAAGGCGTATTCGGCGGCAGAACCAGTGTCGCCCGAAGTCGCTCCGAGGATGTTGAGTTCGCGGCCTTCACGCTGCAAGACATACTCGAACAGATGGCCGAGCAACTGCATCGCCATGTCCTTGAACGCGAGCGTCGGGCCATTCGAGAGACCGAGAATGTGCAGGCCGGCTTCGAGTGTGGTGAGCGGTGCGATGTCCGCGCTGCCGAACACTGCAGGCGTGTAAGCCTTGTCCACCAAGACTTTCAGGTCGAATGCAGAAATATCGTCAATGAAATGCGAAAGGACTTCAAACGCAAGTTGCCGGTAAGGCATCGCGCGCATGCGCGTGAGATCAGCATCGCCCAACTGCGGATACGACTCCGGCATCGCCAGGCCACCATCGGGCGCCAAACCTTCGAGCAGAATGTCGCAAAAGAGTTTGGGCGCGGAACCGCCGCGGGTGGAGATGTATTTCATATGGCGTCGATTGTCTTGATCAGTTCATTCAAATTACTGCCCTCCCAATACGCTCCCACATCAGCCCGCAATCGCGCCAGCAAATCACGGGCTTCGCGGCGTATATCACCGGCAACCTTGGCATCATCGTCAGCTTTGAGAAACGACAAAGTCTGCAATAGCGCTGCCGCCAAATCGAACAAGCCCTGCGGAGTCTCCCCAATGTCGGCATTGATTTTTCGAAAGAGTTCAAGGCTCTCCTTAGCAGCAGCGCGGGAAGCAGCATATAGTCCCAGCGCGTGATCCACTCCTCCCACTTTTGAAATAGAAATGCCGAGATCACGCAGACGTTGCGGCGTTTCGCCCGCAGTCGCGTTAATTTTGCGGCGCAGTTCGAGGCTTTCGGCGTACGCAGCGCGTGCTGCTTCAAAGTGTCCCAGCAATTCGTTCAATCCACCCATTCTTTCGAGAGACACACTCAGATCGTACAGACTCTGTGGCGTTTCACCGACGGAAGCAACAATTTTTCGGCTTAGATCGAGGCTCTCGGTATAAGCAGCGCGGGCAAACTCGTGTGACCCCAAAATCTGATCCACCCAGCCCACGTGGTTGAGCACAACACTCAACTCGCGCATACCCACCGGCGTCTCGCCAGTGGCAGCGTTGATTTTGCGGCATAAGGTAAGACTCTCCAAGTAAACGGCTCGTGCCGCTTCATATTCTCCCAGCGACTGATTCACTCCGCCTAGTTTGTCGAGCGACACGCTTAAGTCGTGCATACCCTGCGGCGTCTCTCCAATTGCAGCGTTGATTTTGCGGCGCAGAGCAACACTTTCGCTGTAAGCGGCGCGAGCTTCTTCATATTTCCCGATTAACTCTTTCACTTCGCCCACTTTGTTCAGCGAGAGGCTGAGGTCACGAAGTGACGCGGGCCTGCCAAAGTCGGTTCGCCCACGCGCCAACGTTTCCAATTCCTCTGATACAGTCGAGGCTGCTTCCAGACGTTGCGCCTTCATTGCCGAGTCAAACGCCTCGTAACCCAGTCCAAGGTTGATTCGGTCACGCGGTACGCTTGCAACGAGACTGTGCCACTCCGCCAAATTGCTATCAGCACGTTGCGATAGGCTTGCAAGTTTTCCCTCAGCCGGACGAAAACTGACATCAGCCGCCCCGGACACGCGAATATCCGCCGTAATCCCTTGCGCACCGATGCCAGGCAACTCCCCCGACCAGACGCGCACATGCCACAAGTCAGGCGCAATCCGACGCGTCTCGTTGCGAAAATTCACCGGCAGCACAATGATGACCGGGCTGCGGATGCCGCTCTCCAATGCACCGCGCCGCTCGTTAAGGCGGGCCAAAAACACACTGCGGGCGCGATTCCATGGTTCGTCAAAGGGTCGCGCCTCAGCTTCAATCCAGACTGGAGTTTGTGCGGGCAGTTGTGCAATTTCGTCCATCAACTGCCCGACTAGCGAATTCTGCAACGCTTGCGGCGTTTCACTGACAAACGTCCTCAAGCGCAATGTGCGCGTTTGCAGCCAGGCTTCCAAGCGAGAACGCAATGCAGTGGCTGCGCCTTGATGCGGGGCGAACAAAAAGAATAGGCCGAACCCAGCGCGCCACTCCAGTTGCGCGCGCAGGACGGCCCACGCTTCGTCAGTCTGTTGTGGCTGAGGGCGCGCGGGGTTCATGCTCAGCGATAACATCCCATAGCAGCGGATGCACGTCGTACCAGTCCTTGCCGTTGCGATAATTGAGCACGACGCGGGTGTCTAAAAAGCCGGCAAAAGTGGCGAGATATGCCATGTCGGCCAGTTCTGATTCATGACTGGCCGCGATGCGTTTGAGCCAATCCTTGTGGTTGTCCGGTATCGGCAGCATTTCGCGGCGCATCGCGTTTTCTGCATCTTCCAACGCCACTTCCGCGACAGGCAGTGTGGCGGCTGGATTGCCGGCTTTGACCAGCACCGCAGCAAGCAAACGAAAAAAATCGCGGATATCGCCACCTGAGGTGAGCGCGAGACGTTGCAACTGCTTCTCTGTCAGCACTTCGTTCCAGGCAGCATAGCGCTGGGAAATCATTTTTTGCATAGCCGTCAGGCCAATGTCGCTGGGTGTGCGTGCGCCACCAGACGATGGCGACTGGAAAACGTGCGCGCTGGCCAGCGATACCAATTGGCTGTTGTAAAGCGCACTCAAATTTGCCGTGAGCGCTGAAAGATAAGGGGGTACCGAATACACCACATGAATGCCCGGAAATTTGAGGTGATCGGGATTGCCGGAAAACAAGGCTATTGCGCTGTCAAAGACCTTTTTCGCGCCTTCAGCGTTAATGCCGCGCAGGCGTTCAACCGAATCCGCAATGACCACCATGCGCTTGTCACCAGCCCGTGCCTTTATCGTTTGCATCAGGTCAAACGCAAAATGGCGCGCGTCAGCAACCAATGTGGCAACATTGCCGCGTGCTGCCGCCTGAATCGCCTGCTTGAAGGAGCGATCCTCTTTAAGCGAAAACTTGATGCCTTTGAGATCGAGTTCCTTGACCGCCACTTCGGACTTCAGCAGTTTGCCAACACGCTCCCAGTAGGTTTCACCGAAAGGCAGCAGGCTTTGGTCAAATTTCGCCGCGACTGCGTCCGACCACGCTCCCATCAGCGAAATAAGAAAATCTCCAATTTCGACTGGCTCGGTTTCGTGCAAATAGGTGGCCATATCGAGCAGGAACACTTCACAATCCTGTGCCTGCAGGTTGCGCCGCAAGCGGCGCAACTCAGTGCTCTTGCCGGTACCACGCTGGCCGGTAAACAAATAGGCGCCGCCGCCCTCGTTCCACATTATCTGGCGTGCCAAATCTGCAATCGGATCACCGGACTGCTCGTCATGCACGTGCGGCACATACGCAGCGTCGTCAGGCTCCAACGGCCGATCTTTCAGGGCATTGAAGAATTTGCCGAGTTCGTGATTGCGGTTTTGTGGAGTAATGATCACAAGAGAAGTATAGTGGCTGAGATTTTTTCTGACTTGGCGGACAAGGTTTCTGACAGTTCAATTGAGTTCTTCGAGGCGAATCCGCGTAACCTGTCCCAACACCACCGGCAACGCCTCCATCTTCGCAATCGCCGCATCAACCCGTTTCTCGACCGCCCGATGGGTGAGCATGATGATGTCTACCTGGTCTTCACCTTCGGCCGGCTCCTTCTGCACCATCGCGTCAATCGAGATGCTGTGGTCGGCGAGAACGCGGGTGATGTCGGCAAGTACGCCAGGCTGATCCTTGACGCGCAGGCGCAGGTAGTAGCTGGTGGTGATTTCGCCAATCGGCCAGATCGGCGTGCCGGCCAACTGGTCAGGCTGGAACGCAAGATGCGGCACGCGTTGCTCCGGATCTGCCGTGTGCATGCGCGTGATGTCGACCAGGTCGGCGATCACGGCCGAGGCGGTGGGTTCTGAACCGGCACCGGCACCGTAATACATTGTTGCCCCGACCGCGTCGCCCTTGACCAGTACCGCGTTCATGACGCCTTCGACATTGGCGATCAAACGCTTGTGTGGAATCAGCGTCGGATGCACACGCAGTTCGATGCCGGTCTTGCCGTCGACCACGGTGCGGCGCGTGATGCCGAGCAGCTTGATGCGGTAGCCGAGTTGCTCGGCGTATTCGATGTCTTCTTTGGTGAGCTTGGTGATGCCTTCGACGTGGGCAGAGCCGAACTGCATCGGCACACCAAACGCGATCGCGCTCATGATGGTGAGTTTGTGGGCGGCATCGACGCCCTCGATATCGAAGGTAGGGTCGGTCTCGGCGTAGCCGAGCTTTTGTGCCTCGCGCAGCACATCGGCAAAGGGCAGGCCCTTGTCGCGCATTTCTGACAAGATGAAGTTCGATGTACCGTTGATGATGCCGGCGATCCACTCGATGCGGTTGGCGGTGAGACCTTCGCGCAAGGCCTTGATGATCGGTATGCCACCGGCGACGGCGGCCTCGAAGGCAACCATCACGCCCTTCTTTTGCGCGGCGGTAAAAATCTCGTTGCCGTGGGTCGCAAGCAGCGCCTTGTTGGCGGTGACCACGTGCTTGCCCGCTTCGATGGCGCGCAACACCATGGTCTTGGCGATGGTGTAGCCGCCGATCAACTCGATGACGATGTCGATCTCGGGATTGTTGAGAATGTCGTCGGCATTCTTGGTGACCACTGCGCGGCCCTTGACGATGCGTTCGGCGCGCTCGGTGTCGAGGTCAGCCACCATCGAGATGACGATGTCGCGGCCGGCGCGGCGCACGATTTCCTCGCGGTTGCGCGCCAGCACATTGAAGGTGCCGCTGCCTACCGTACCAATGCCGAGCAAACCTACTTGAATCGGTTTCATATCACTCCGTTTGGTCTTCTTTTTCAATCATTGCGCACAAACATCGCGCAGAACCGCTCTGGATGCGGCTCTCAGGCCGCCGCCTTGGGCAACAGGCCATCCTTGCGAAACATGTCCTTGATGCCACGCAGGGCCTGGCGCGTACGCTGCTCGTTTTCGATCAGGGCAATGCGCACGTAGTCATCGCCGTAGTCGCCAAAGCCGATGCCGGGAGAGACTGCAATCTTGGCGTCGGCCAGCAGCTTCTTGGCGAACTCCAGCGATTTCATTTCCGCATAAGGTGCCGGAATCTTCGCCCAGATGTACATCGAGGCTTTGGGCTTGTCGACCATCCAGCCGATTTCGTGCAGGCCCTTGACCATCACGTCGCGGCGGCTCTGGTATTGCGCGGTGATTTCCTTTACGCAATCCTGTGGGCCTTCGAGGGCGGCGATACAAGCCACCTGCACCGGCGTGAAACTGCCATAGTCGTGATAACTCTTGATGCGCGCCAGCGCCGACACCAGCTCCTTGTTGCCGACCATGAAGCCGATGCGCCAGCCCGCCATGTTGTAGCTCTTGGACATGGTGAAAAACTCGACCGCGATATCGGATGCGCCCGGCACTTCCATGATCGAGGGCGCACGGTAGCCGTCAAAGGTGATGTCGGCG
>JANNCZ010000233.1:0-7416 GCA_031387185.1 Burkholderiales bacterium | reverse complement strand
CAGCAAACTATTGATTGCGCCGCCCTATCCGGTTGAGCAAACGCTCAAGCGCCTGGGGGCCAATTTGCGCCGCGCACGGCTGCGTCGCAAGCTGACGATTGAACAGGTCGCCGAAAAAATAGGTACCGGCATGCGCGTTGTGGCGGATGCCGAAAAGGGCAAACCATCGACCAGCATCGTGGTGTACGCCGCACTACTCTGGGTGGTTCGCATGGAGGCACAATTGGCCGAGGTGGCGGCACCGGAACGCGACGCCGAAGGCCAGGCGTTGGCGCGCTTCCGCGAACCGGTACGTGCCCGCAAAGAGAAGGCGCTTGACAATGACTTCTGACACCACACGCGATTGCTTCATTTACATCACCCTGCCCGGTGCTACGGCACCGGTTGCTGCAGGGCGCTATGCACTGACTGGCGATCACCGCCGTGACATGGAAGGGCGCTTTGTCTATGCCAAAAGCTATCTCGAACGTCCCGATGCAGTGGCACTTGATCCGGTAGAACTGACCCTGTCAACGCAGACCTACGTCACCAGTGCGATGGGTGGCATCTTCGGCGCATTGCGTGATGCCAGCCCGGATTTTTGGGGCCGCAAACTGATTGAGCACGTCTTGGGCAGCGTGCATCTGAATGAAATGGAATACCTGCTCAATGCACCTGATGACCGTGCCGGGGCGTTGGGTTGCGGACGCAATCAGATACCTCCAGCGCCCAAGCGGCATTTCAATCAAACACTCGATCTGGCCGCGCTCCAGGAGACAGCCGATGCGATTGCTTCGCGTGATGAGGTGCCCGGCGAAGTGATTGAAACGCAGATTGATCGCTTGATGAACGCGGGTACTTCAATGGGCGGCGCGCGCCCCAAAGCCGTGGTCGAAGACGATGGCGCGCTCTGGCTTGCCAAATTCAACCTCGAAGACGACCGCTGGAACAGCGCGCGCGTCGAGCACGCCATGCTGCTGCTGGCGCGAGCGTGCGGCCTCAACACTGCGCACAGCCGTGTCGTCGATGTCGCCGGCCGCGATGTGCTGCTGGTCAAACGTTTTGACCGCGAGCAAACACCAGATGGCTACCTGCGCGCGCGCATGATCAGTGCACTGACCTTGCTGCGCACCGAAGATACCTATCAAGTGCGCGACAGATGGTCCTATCCACTATTGGCTGCGGAACTGCGCAAAGTGTGTTCGGCCCCTGCAGAGAATGCCAAAGAATTGTTCCGCCGCATGACCTTTAATGCGCTCATTTCCAACACTGACGATCATCCGCGCAATCACGCACTGCTCGCACGCGCACAAGACTGGATGCTCTCCCCCGCTTACGATCTGACGCCGACCGCGCCGGTCAGCAGCGAGCGGCGTGATCTTGCGCTTATTTGTGGCACCGCTGGGCGCATTGCCAACGCAGAGAACTTGCTGTCGCAGTGCGGGCAGTTTTTGCTGGAGCGCGATGAGGCCGCTGCGATGATCGAGGTGATGGAGCAAATCGTGCGCAATCAATGGCATGCGGTAGCGCGCAGTGCTGGCGTGTCGGAAAAGGATTGCGCGAAGATTGCGCCGGCGTTTGTTTATCCGGGCTTTCGGATTGCATCAGCGCTGCCTGCCTGGTAAGACAAAACTGCACTGCCGGGTCATGCCGCAAGCGAAGCATGTTTGATTGAATCAACTTTCATGATCTATACGTTGGTTAAATCAAACATGGCTTGTCAATCCACCACCGCCCCGCTGCGCTTGATCACCGGCGTCCAGCGCTTCAACTCTTCCTGCATGTAAGCCGCAAATTCCGCCGGCGTGCCCGGCTGCGGCTCCATGTACTGCGCGCGCAGTTTCTCTGCAGTGGCGGGGTCTTTCATCGCGGCGACGAACTCGCGGTTGAGGCGCTCGATCACCGCTGGCGGTGTTTTGGCGGGAGCGACGAGGCCGATCCACGCACTCGCCACCACGTCGAGCACACCGGTCTCCTTGAATGTAGGAATGTTCGGCAACAGCGGCGAGCGCTGTGGCGTGGAAATCGCCAGTACTTTAAGACGCCCGGTGGGCACATGCGGCATCACCGCGAGCGGCGCGAGCGAGGCGATCTGGGTGTCGCCGGCGATCAACCCCGTCACCGCAGCGGGGGATGAGGTGTAGGGAATATGCACGACAAAGGTGCCGGTGAGTGACTTGATCAATTCCATCGACAGATGTGACAGACTGCCCGCGCCGATCGATGCGTAGTTGTATTTGCCGGGGTTCTTCTTCAGCAACGCAAACAGCTCGGGCATGCTGTTGACACCAAGCGATGGCGACACCGCGATCACATTGGGTTGATGCACGCCGAAGGTAATGGGTGCAAGATCGATGAACGGGTTGTAGGGCATTTTTTTGTACAACACCGTGTTGTTCACGAGTGGCCCAGTGATCGATGCGCCCATCGTGTAGCCATCGGGCGCGGCCTTGGCCACTGCGTCGGTGCCGGTGTTGCCGCCGGCACCGGGGCGGTTGTCAATCACCACTGGCTGCTTCAATCCCACGGCCGCTTTTTCGCCAACGATGCGCGCGAACACGTCGGGTGTTGACCCGGCGGCGAAGGGCACGACTATGCGGATTGGGCGATTCGGGTAGTCCTGCGCGTGCGCCGCAAACGAATGCAACGCGGCCAGCAGGGCGATGGCACCAAGGCGAATTTTCACAGCGTGTCTCCAGTCATTGTGCAAGTACTTCGGTCTGCGCAAAATAGGATTGCTCGTTGGCGATGAACGCGGCGACCAGCGCGCGATAGGCGGCCTCGGCCACATCGGGCAATGCTTCGAAGCCGCGATTATGCTTGTCTGCCAGCGTGCGCACCTTGGCAAACACCTCGGCCTGACGCGCCGGCGCGCTCACCTGAAAAGCGTCGCGCTTGAAACGCGTGGCATCTTTCACATACATCGCGCGCTCGGCGATCAGCGCGACGATCTGGTCATCGAGGCGGTCGATGTTGGCGCGCACCTCGGCGAGCGTTGCCGCCAGGGGGCGATAGGCGGGGTCAGTGAAGCGGCGCACGGGAGCGGTTCTGGTTGCAGGTTCAGTGTTCATGGTGTTGTCCTGGTACATGCCGCAGAAGGAATCGGCGGAGTGGCGGGCCCCACCCGCCGCAGAGCGGAATCACTTCGGCAAGGCCGCCTTGATCGCGGCGTAATCCACCGGCAGCGGCGGCGAATTGCGTGCCGCTTCGGGCAAAGCCTTGATTGCCGCGTCGATAGCGGTGAAGCGCTCTTCGCTGCCCGGATGCGTCGAGAGAAATCCGAGATCGAGTTTCTCTTGCGCGGCCATCTTGCGAAAGAACGCCGCCATGCCTTGTGGCGCAAGACCCGCTCCCACCAAGGCTTTCAGGCCTTCTCTATCGGCCTCCAACTCGTGGTCGCGCGAAAACTTGAGGCCCACCAGATCGCCGCCCAACGAGGCCAGGCCGCCAAGATCCCCAAACACCAGACTGACGGTGGCAGCCAGACCAAGCGATTTGGCCATGGCCTTGAGGCTGTGGCGTTTCTCCACATGCATGACTTCATGCGCGAGCACGCCCGCGACTTCTTCGGCGCTTGACGCAAGATTGAGCAGGCCCGAGTGCATCACCACAAAGCCGCCGGGCATCGCATAGGCATTGACCACCTTGTCATCGGCAACGTAGAACTCGTATTTGTAGGGTGAGCCTGTGGTCAATTTGGCGCCAATCTCCCGTACCAACTCCAGCGGCTTGCCTTCCACCAGTTTGAGCTTCGCTTTCTGCTGCGCAAACACCATCTCACCGAGCTTGCGTTCCTGCTCGGGGGGAATATGTGACACCGCCCAGGCTGCGATGCGGTCGTGCTGCCAGATCACTGCCACAAGCGCGAGGAGGGGCAGCACAAAGGTGATCCACACCAGCGCATGGATCCACGCGCGGGTCGCGCCGTCGCTGCGCGCACGTGTGACCGCGGCTGCGCCCTTGGCAGTCTTGGCAAGAGCCGCCACAGCGCTGATCGCCGCCTTGTCGGTCAACCCGATCGTATAGCGGCCGCCGCGGCCGCTCCAGGCGAGGCTCAGTTGCGAGCCGTCCCAGCCGCCGCGCGTGAGCGTGATGTCCGTCCAGGGCGGCGCACCGTCGAAATCGTCGGCGGTAACAAGGCGCAGGCCGTAGTCCGAAATGTCAAATTCGGTCTTGCTGCCGGCACCGGCAAAGCCGGGGCCGAAAGCCTGGCCGCTCAGGCGTTGCATACAGCAGCAGCGTCAGCGGACCAGGGATCCCGTTTAGTCATCATCCCCGCCGAAGATGCCGCCACCACCGCTGCCGCCCAACAGGCTGCCGCCCGATCCACGCGGCGCAGCAGCAAAGATGCGCGACGCGAGACGCGAGAACGGCAGCGACTGCAGAATGATCGTGCCCGGCCCGGTGAGCGTGGCGAAAAACAAGCCCTCACCGCCGAACAGCGCCGTCTTGATACCCGGCACCATCTGGATGTCGTAATCAACCGACGGTTGCAAACCGACCAGGCAACCAGTGTCGACACGCAAGGTCTCGCCCGCAGCGAGATCACGCTTGTGCATGGTGCCGCCCGCGTGCAGGAACGCGAGGCCATCGCCTTCGAGCTTTTGCATGATGAAGCCTTCGCCGCCAAAAAAACCCGCGCCGAGTTTTTTCTGGAACGCGATGCCGAGCGCTACACCCTTGGCCGCGCACAAAAACGCATCCTTCTGGCAGATGAAGGTGCCGCCAATTTTGGCGAGGTCAATCGGAATGATCTTGCCTGGATACGGCGCGCCAAACGCGACCTTGCGCTTGACCGAACCTTTGTTGGTATAGACCGTGGTGAACAGTGACTCGCCGGTCAACAGACGTTTGCCTGCGCCAAGCACCTTGCCGAAAAAACCCGACTGTTGCGCCGAGCCATCGCCAAAGATGGTCTCCATCGCAATGTCGGGCTCCATGTAAAACATGCTGCCCGCTTCGCCCACCGCCGCTTCGTTCGGGTCAAGATCGACCTCGACAAACTGCATTTCTGCACCGTAGACTTTGTAATCGATGACGTCCATTGCCATGCGTCTTCTCCAAATAAACAAGCGGGTTTTGAGAGGGGCGAAAGCTATAATCGCGGCGATTTTACCCGCCCCTCTGCTGCGTCACGCGAACCCGGATTCATCTGCCTGTCATCATGGTCAGGTAAGGGCGTGTACGACGCGAAAGTGATTCACTTGAACGTTTTTTACGAAGAAGACGGCGGCTTCAAAGTTGGCCACGTGATGGCTGAGAACGATGCCTCGTATCAGGTCGAGGCCGCCCACGGCAAGCGCTCCAAAATCAAGGCGGCCAATGTGCTGCTCAAATTCGAGCGTCCCGCGCTCGCCGAATTTTTGCCTCTGGCGGAAGCCGAAGCCGCAGAACTGGACCTCGATTTTCTCTGGGAAGTCGCGCCTAAAGATGAGTTTGGTGCTGACGGCATGGCCAACGAATACTATGGCCGCGCGCCGGCACCGGTCGAGTCTGCGGCGCTCATCATGCGCCTGCACGGCGCGCCGATGTACTTCCACAAAAAGGGCCGCGGCCGCTACAAGGCTGCGCCGGAAGACGCGTTGAAGGCGGCGCTCGCGTCGGTCGAGCGCAAAAAGCGCGAAGCCGAATTGCAGGCGCGCTATGTCGCACAGTTGGTGCGCTTCGAAGTGCCTGACGAGTTGCGCGCGCAGACCGCGCAACTGCTTTATGCACCCGACAAGCAATCGATTGGTTTCAAGGCGCTTGAATCGGCCTGCGCGCAATTGGCCCTCACGCCGCAGGTCTTGCTGCATCGCGCGGGCGCTCTCGCCAGCGCCTACGATTTTTATTTCGGCCAGTTTTTGCATGAGCACTTCCCCGAAAGGCTTGGTGGGCGCGGTTTTCCGGCGATTGATCTTGAAGACGCGCTGGTACCAACGGTTTCAGGGCAAGGCGGCAAACCATTCAACGGCGGCGGTGCTGCTTCAGTTGCCCCTCCTGCCGCGGTGGTGGCCGGGCAGCAGCCACCATTGTCCGCTTCGGACAATGGCCCGGCATTCTCCATCGACGACTCGTCCACCACCGAGATTGACGATGCGCTCTCGGTCAAACATGTACGCGACGGTGTCACGCGCGTCGGCATCCACATCGCCGCGCCGGGTCTGGGTTTTGCGCCCGGCTCGCCCATCGACGCCATTGCGCGCCGCCGCATGTCCACGGTCTACATGCCCGGCGACAAGATCACCATGCTGCCCGATGCCGTGGTCGAGCGCTTTACCTTGATGGCGGGGCGCGCCATGCCGGTGGTGTCGCTCTACCTTGACGTCAACGAGAACGATGGCAACGTGATTGCCACGCGCAGCGCAGTGGACACCATCGCCATCGCCGCCAACCTGCGCCACGATGTGCTCGATGAGGAAGTCACGCAAGCCAATCTTGAATCAGGCGGCGGGGATTTTCCGTTCAAGCCCGCGTTGCAGTTTCTCTGGCGCTTTGCCAATGCGCAGGAGAAAGTGCGCGGCAAGCCCTCGGTGGCGGCAGGCATGCGCGATTTTTCGTTCAAGGTCGATTGGCCGGATGCGGCGGGGGATGTGGCAATCGGCGCCTCTGCTGCGGCAGCGACCGCCGCGCCACGCGTCACCATCACCGAGCGCAAACGCGGCGCGCCGCTCGACAAGATCGTCTCCGAGTTGATGATCCTCGCCAATTCGACCTGGGGCAAGCTGCTCGCGGACCAGGGCGCAGCCGGTATCTACCGCGTCAAGACCGGCATCGGCATTCAGGGCAAGGTGCGCATGACCAGCGCACCCGCACCGCACATCGGCCTGGGCGTCACGCACTACGCGTGGTCGTCATCGCCTTTGCGGCGCTATGTCGATCTGGTCAATCAATGGCAGTTGATCGCAGTGCTTACCAAACGCGCAGGCGAGGAGAGTGCGCCACCGCCGTTTGCCGCCAAGTCTGAAAACCTGCTGGGCGCGATTGCCGCTTTCGATACCGCTTACACCGCCTACGCCGAGTTTCAGGACACGATGGAGCGCTACTGGTGCCTGAAGTGGCTGGAGCAGCACGGCAAGGTCGTCGCGCGAGTGGATGTGGCGCAGGGTGATGCTGCGAGCAACGCCGCGAGTCCTGCGGCGTCAGAGGCCAATCCCGCCGCTGCGACCGCACCGGCTGCTGATGGAGCGGGTGCAGGCAGCGCCGGCAATGCGGATGCGGAGGTTACGACGAAGCTGCCGGGTACCGTGATGCGCGATGGCATCGTGCGCCTCGATGCGTTGCCCCTGCGGCTCAACGTGGCGGGCCTGCCGGGTCTGGCACAGGGCGCGCGCGTGGCGGTGCAGATTCGCGCCGTCGATGAATGGCGTCTGTGGATCGACGCCGCCTTCGCGGGGGTGATTGACGAGCCTGCCGCTGCCGAAGACGCAGACCTCGCGGTCTCTGGTGCTGTCGCGG
>JANNCZ010000026.1:0-7526 GCA_031387185.1 Burkholderiales bacterium | reverse complement strand
TTCGTGCCACCGCACATGCATCCGAAGCAGGATGAATACATCTTCGTGCTCGGCGGGCGCATCGACTTGCTGCTCGATGGCAAGAAGACCTCGGCTTCGGCGGGTGATCTGGTGCGCATGCCGCGCGGCATCCCGCATGCGTTTTTCAACAACTCCGGCGAGCCAGTGGAGGCGCTGTTCTGGGCCGCGCCCACCGGCAAGCTGCTGGACCTCTACCGGCGCATTCACAATCTGTCGAGTCCGGCCGAAGTCGTGCAGGTGGCAAAAGACTACGACGTGATTTTTTATCCGCCGGTATCCTCGGCGGCGTGATGATGATTCAACCAAGGAGACCAAGCATGAAAAAAAGCTTTGTTCGCAGCGGATTTGCAATGGCATCACTGATCACGGCGTGCGCAGCGGCCACCCCGGTATTGGCGCAGACCTGGCCGGCCAAGCCGGTCAAGATCGTGGTGGCATTTCCGCCGGGTACGCCGGGCGACGTCATCATGCGCAGCATCAGCGAACGCGTCGGCAGCGCGATCGGGCAATCAGTCGTGATCGAAAACCGCCCCGGCGCCGGCGGCAATATCGGCTCCGAAGCGGTGGCCAACGCCGCACCGGACGGCTACACCGTGCTCGAAGGGCCGGACACGATGATGACCGTCAATCCGCAGATTTACACCAAGCTCAATTTCAATCCGGACAATTTGATACCGGTCATCACCGTCAACCCGGTGGTGCAGATGCTGGCCTGTCATCCCTCCGTGGGTGTCAAGAGCGTGCAGGAACTGATTGCGCTGGCGCGCAGCAAGCCGCTGAACTATGCATCGGGTGGCCCGGGTGTACCCGGCCATCTGGCGATGGAAATGTTCAATGCGGCAAGCGGACTGAGCATGACGCACATTCCCTACAAAGGCCCGGCCCCCGCGGTGCAGGACCTGCTGGCGGGCCAGGTGCCCTGCGCCTTTCTGGTCAGTGCCGTGGTCGCCCCGCATGTCAAGAGCGGCAAACTGGTGGGCCTGGGCGTATCGGGCCGCAAACGCTCGATGCTGCTGCCCGACCTGCCGACCATGCACGACGCCGGGCTGACCAATTTTGATGCCACCTTTACCGAAATGCTGTGGGTGCCTAAAGGGACGCCGGAAGCCGTGATCGCACGTCTCAACGCCGAAGTCAACAAGGCACTGGCCTTGCCCGAAGTGCGCGAGCGGCTGCTCGGACTCGATGTCGAGCCGATTGGCGGCACTGCGGCCGACGCCGCGCAACGCATCAGGCGCGAGTACGAGCGCTGGACGGTGGTGATCAAACGGGTTGGCCTGAAAGTCGATTGACGCAATCAAACGGATTCCTGGAGAGGGAGCATGACCAAAGCAGGCGGCAAGAAAGTGCGCAACATTCTATTCATCATGTGCGACCAGTTGCGCGCCGACTATCTGTCGTGCTACGGCCACGAAACGCTGGCGACACCGCACATCGACAGCCTCGCCGCGCGCGGGGTGCGCTTCGAGCGGGCCTATACCCAGTCGCCCAACTGCGGCCCGGCGCGCGCGTCGTTCTACTCCGGGCGCTATGTGTTCTCACACGGGGCGACCTGGAATTTCATCCCGCTGCCCGCCGGTGAGCAAACTCTGGGCGACTATCTGCGCCCGGCCGGGATGCGCTGCGCGGTGGTGGGCAAGACGCACATGTATGCCGATAGCGAGGGCATGGCGCGCCTGGCGATTGCGCGTGACAGCGAGCGCGGACGTTATCTTGCCGAAGCCGGGTTCGAGCCTTACGAGCGCGATGACGGGGTTCACCCGGACCGCAAAGTGCCGCCTAATCTCGCCTACAACGCCTACCTGCGCAAGCTCGGCATGAGCGGTGACAACCCCTGGCACACTTGGGCCAACGCGGGCACGGATGAAGCCGGCAACATCGCCAGCGGCTGGTATTTCCGCAATGCGCACCGCCCCACGCGTGCACCCGACGAGCATGGCGAAACCGCCTACATGACGCGGCGCGCGATGGAATTCATCCAGGAGCAGGGCGAGCAGCCGTGGATGCTGCACCTCTCCTACATCAAGCCGCACTGGCCCTATATCGCGCAGGCGCGTTATCACAACATGTTTTCGCGCGAAGACGTGCAGGCCCCGATTCGCTCTGACACCGAGCGTGATGACGATCACCCGGTGTACAAGGGCTACCGCGCGCATCCGGAGGGCGTGGCTTTTTCGCGCGACGCCGACCGCTTCAATGTGATTCCGGCCTACATGGGCCTGGTCAAGCAGGTCGATGACTACATCGGCAAGCTGCTCGCTTTTCTCAAGGAGCAGGGGCGGCTCGATGACACCATGATCGTGTTCACTGCCGACCACAGCGATTATCTCGGTGACCATTGGCTGGGTGAAAAGGAATTCATGTACGAGCAGGGCGTGCGCATTCCGCTGATCGTGGCCGATCCATCCGCGCCGAAAGCCCACGGCACCACCTCGAAAGCCTTGGTGGAAGCCATTGATCTGGTGCCGACCTTCATCGAGACGATGGGTCTGCCGGTGCCGTATCACTGGCTCGAAGGCAAATCGCTGCGGCCTTTGCTCGATGGTACGGCGCAATCTGTACGCGAGGCGGCGATTTCCGAACTCGACTACGCGATCTACGGTGCAGCACGCGCGCTCAAGTTGCAGCCGCGCCAGGCACGCATGGTGATGGCGCGCAGTGAGCGCTACAAATACATTCACTACGATGGCCTGCCGCCACAATTGTTCGATCTTGCCAACGACCCGGACGAGTTGCACGATCTTGGCCGCTATGCGGCCTACGCCACCGTACGCGACGAGCACCTTGGCTTCATCTTCGACTGGATGCGCCAGCGGCGCAATCGCACCACCATTTCCGATGAAGCGATCATGCAGCGTGCCACGCCGGCGGCAGCGGGCGGCGTCACTATTGGCGAATGGTAGGGGCAGGCGTCACCATGTCTGATCTATTGCCCGAAACATTTTTCATCCGCAATGCGTGGACGGTGGCCGCATGGCCGGGCGAGATCACCGCGGACAAACCGCTCGCCCGCACCATCATGGGCGATGACCTCGTGTTGTTCCGGACTGCTGACGGCACACCGGTGGCGCTGGAAGATCGCTGCGCCCACCGCCTCGCACCGCTGTCGCTGGGCCGCATCGAGGCCGATGGTATTCGCTGCATGTATCACGGCGTCAAGTTCGATCATGCCGGCAAGTGCCTGGAAGTACCGGCGCAGGCCCCAGGCCCGCAGTTGGCGCATATGTGTGTGAAGCACTATCCGCTGGCGGAGCAGGATGGCTTTGTGTGGATCTGGATGGGCGATGCAGCCCTGGCCGACCGCACGAAGATACTGCCCGCACCCTGGCATAGCGATCCGAAGTGGCGGCCCTCGAAAGGCTATCTCAACGTCAAGGCGCACGTCGCGCTGGTGGCCGACAACCTGCTCGATTTCGGCCACTTGCCCTTCGTGCATCAGAACACGGTGGGCGCAGCAGGACAGGAAGCCTTCGCCACCGAGGCCACACCGCGCCCGCATGGTGTCCACACCGAGCGCTGGTATATCGACGTGCCGGCCTCGAAGTTTCATCAACAGGTGGGGCAGTTCAAAGGCAATGTTGACGCTTGGCATTGCTACGACTGGCACTTGCCGGCCATCATGTCGCTCGACTCGGGATCGGCCCCCACCGGTACCAACGCGCGCGGCACGCCGCATGGTGCGCGCAAGGATGCCATCGAGTTTCATCACATCGCGGTGCTGACACCAGAGACGGGAGATTCGACGCATTACTTCTGGATTCACTGGCGTAACTTTGCACTCGATGACCCGGCGATGGAGCGAACGGTCTACGACAACATCATGGCCGCCTTTGCCGAAGATCAGGCGATGGTCGAAGCCCAGCACCGGGCAGTGCGGCGCGGCCACCACACGCAATCGCGCGCCATTGGCGCTGACAAGGCGCTCAACATCATCCGCTTTCAGGTGATCAGGGCGGCAGATCAGGAACGAAAGACAAGCACATGAAACCCTATCTGCAAGACGGCTTCATCCGCAACAGTTGGTACGTTGCCGCGTGGTCACACGAAGTGACAGCCGACAATCTGTTTGCGCGCACCCTGCTCGGCGAGCCGCTGGTGTTTCACCGTCTCGCCGACGGCAGCATCGCTGCACTCAGGGATCAATGCTGCCACCGCGCCGCGCCACTGTCGCTCGGCCGCAAGGAAGGCGACTGCGTGCGCTGCGGTTATCACGGCATGAAGTTCGATGCCGGTGGCAAATGTGTGGAGATACCGGGACAGGACACCATTCCCGCGCATGCCTGCGTGCGCGCTTACCCGGTGGTCGAACGCAACCGCTTTATCTGGGTCTGGATGGGCGAGCCTGCGCAAGCCGACCCCGACGCCATCCTCGATTTCTTCTGGCACGACCACGCCGATTGGCGCATGAAGCCGGGCTACATCCACTACCAGGCCAACTATCAACTGGTGGTGGACAACCTGCTCGATTTTTCGCATCTGGCTTTTGTGCATCCGGCCACGCTGGGCACGGCGGCAAGTGCGCGGACACGCTCGGATGTCGAACGCGTCGACAATGGCCTGCGCATCACGCGTTGGGAACTCGATTGCGAGATGTCGCCCAACCATAAACGCGTCGCGCCGTTCGAGGGGCGTGTTGACCGCTGGCAAATTTATGAATGGCACGCACCGGCCTTCATGCGCATGGATGCCGGCTCGGCCCCGGCCGGCACTGGCGCACCCGAAGGCCGCCGTCCCGCCAACGCCATGCTGTTTCGCCACACCTCGGTGCAAACGCCGGAGACCGCAGGCACCACGCATTACTTTTTCTGCCAGGCGCATGGTTTCGCCCTCGACAACCCCGCCATGACCGACGCGATTTATCAGGATGTCGTCAAGGCCTTCAGTGAAGACCGCGCCATCATCGAAGCGCAGCAGCGCAGACTCACTGTCGACCCGCAGTTTCACGCGGCGGCGACCGTGCATGACAAGGGTCTCAACCAGGCGCGCTTTATTTTGCAGCGGCGGCTGGCTGCGGAAACGGAAGCGGACGATGCGGGGAAAGCGCGGGCCGGACATCACGCAGTGCAGCGCCCCGAATCGCGCCAAGCACCGGTCTAGAACCCTTGGTGCAAGCGGGTTGCAGCCCTTCGATCGGCCACAAGGCATGGTGCATGCGGCTTTTGGCTGGTCGAATCAGCCGATTTCCGCGAGAATGCGGTCTGGTGACGCCACACTTGGCGTCACGTCAATGCCTGTGTAAGCAGGCAGTCCGGGTAAAACATGCCGCAAACTTTTCTCATTGCCCTGATCAAGCACGAGACCAATACCTTCTCGCCGATTCCGACGCCACTGGAAAAATTTGGCCACGGGCAGGGGCCGGCCTTTGGCCGCGACGCGCGCGACCGTTTTGAAGGCACGGCGACGCCGATGGCGGCGTTCATCGACATCGCCAAGCGTGAAGGCGCAGAGATCATCACGCCGGTGGCCGCCGAGTCATGGCCGTCAGCCGCGTGCTCGCGCGCGACCTTCGAGCAGCTGGTGCAGCCGCTCGAAGACGCGTTGCGCGAAGCCAAGCGCCGGGGTGGCAGCGGCAGTGCGGGCAGCGCCAACGGCTGCGACGCCATCTTTCTCGACCTGCACGGCGCAATGGTGGTCGAAGACCAGCCCGATGCCGAGGGTGAAATCCTGATGCGCCTGCGCCGCATTGACGCCACCGTGCCGATTGCGGTGACCTTCGACTATCACACCAACCTCTCGCCCGAAACCGTGCAGTGCGCGACCGTGATCACCGGTTACAAAACCTACCCGCATGTGGACATGTACGAGGCCGGGCAACTGGCGGGCGAGATTCTCGTCAATACGATCAAGGGGCGCGTGAGGCCGGTGATGAAATGGGGCTGGCTGCCGATCGTGCCGTCGATCATGCGCCACGCGCCGGAAGACGGACCCTCGGGCGACATTCTCACCCTCGCGCGCGCCGCCGAGATGCGCGGTGATGTGCTGGCGGCCACGCTGTTGCCGGCGTTTGCGCATGCCGACACGCCCTACACCGGCGTCTCGGTGGTGGTAGTCGGCGATGCGCTGAAACCGCAGGGCGAAGCGAACGCGGCGCGCCTGTGCGAAGACATGCTGCGCATCGCGAAAGAACGCAAAGCGGACTATGCGTATCAGCGCACGTCACTGGCCGAATCAGTGGCGCGCGCCCACACGCTGGGCAACGCGCATCAGCGCCCCGCTGATCACGGCCCGGTGCTGCTGATCGACCATTGCGACAACTGCGGCTCGGGCGGCACCCAGGACGTGATGATGGTGGTCGAAGAAATTCTGCGTCAGGGTCTCGACGATGTCGCGATGGCACCGATCCGCGACCCGGAAGCGGTGCAAAAAATGATTGAAGCGGGCGTGGGCAACAACGTCACGCTGTCACTGGGCGGCAAGACCGACATGCCGTCGATTGGCCTCACCGGCAGGCCAATCACCATTAGCGGCCGCGTCAAGATCATCACCGATGGCGAGATCGTGTTTCGCGGGCCGATGTATACCGGCCTCAAGTCGCATCTGGGCCCGACTGCCGTGCTCGACGTCACCGGTACCAAGGGGCGCGCCGAAATCGTGGTGACAAGCCTGCACCACGAACCGTTTGATCTGGTGATTTTTCGCCACTGCGGCATTGAGCCGGCCAAGAAGCGCTTCATCATGCTCAAAAGCCGGATTCACTACCGCGCCGGCTTCAAGCCGATTGCCAGTCACATTGTCGAGTGCCAGGGCGAGGGCGTGACCAGTGCTGATTTGTCGGTCTACCGCTACCGGCACGTGAAAGCTGACCTGTTGCTGTCATAGGCCGCCCGAGGCAACCAGAGGCAACCAGAGGCAACCAGAGGCAACCAGAGGCAATCCGCGATAATCCTTCCATGGCCGATTCCTACAACCTGCTCATCGACGTCGGCAATACCTTCGTCAAGTGGGGCCGCTACAAAATGCAGCCACCCGCACCCGCTGGCACGCCGGTGCCGGAGAAAGGCTGGGCGCATGACAATTGCATCGAGTATGGCAACACCTTGCTTGATGAAATTCCGTCGCTCGTCGGCACCTTCCGCCGCTCGCCCGCGCCGCGCCGCACCCTGGTCTCCAACGTGGCCGGCACCAAGTCACGCAACACCCTGATGCACGTGCTTGAAATCTGGCCCGACGCCAAGCCCGCCTATTGGATTGCCGCGCAGGCCGAGCAGTGCGGCATCAGCAATGGCTATCGCAATCCGGCCCAGCTCGGCACCGACCGCTGGGCCGCGATGATCGGCGCGCGCGCCCTGCTGCCCGACCAGCCAGTGCTGGTGGTGGTGTGCGGCACCGCGACCACGATTGATTTGATCTCGCCCGAAGGCAGCTTTTTGGGCGGCAACATCATGCCCGGTGTCGGCCTCATGCTGCGCTCGCTGCATACCAACACTGCCGCGTTGCCCGATGCCGACGGCGACTATGTCGATCATCCGAACCAGACCGTCGATGCGATTGTATCGGGCTGCCAT
>JANNCZ010000230.1:0-5568 GCA_031387185.1 Burkholderiales bacterium | reverse complement strand
CAACAACCTTCCATCCGGCATTACGTCGGCATCCACTTTCTCCAGACGTGGCACGCGTTTGGTGAGCTTGGTCAATATGTCATTGAGCCTATCCTCATGCTGCTCCTTGAGATACTGGATGACGTTAGGCAGGTTGTCGCCGCTGGAACTAAGCCGCTCCTGCGGGCCGGCCTCGGGAACACCGCGCGTGTTGTCGGCCGATAGGTAGGACAGGTACCAGCCGGAAATAAATCGGCGCAGCGCACCAACGCGCGGATGCTTGGCCAATTGCCCAAGCGTATTCACAGCGAGCAGGTCTCTGGAATCAAGCTTTTCAGAGGTGCGTGTATCTTTCTCGTCAGGCAATTCACCAGTCACGACCTCGCCGACACCATTGGTGAAATCCAGAAAACGAAACGGCTGCCCATGTGAGCCGCGCTTCCAGCTCAGGTATTCGCGCGCCACGAATGGGCCTTTGGCGTCTTCATCAATCTCAAGATGGTAAGTGATGAGAGGACTGGGCTTCTTCTTTTCCCGATACTTCACTTCAAACGTGATCGGCCCCTCAACGCCCCTGGTGCGAAGCTCCTTGAACCGCCCGCGCTTGTCCCACGCCTTGCGCAGCCCCAACCCAAAACTTTCCGCGAGAAACGCGAAGACATCGAAAATGGTCGACTTCCCGCTGCCATTGGGCCCAAGAAAAACCGTCAACGGCGTCAGATTCTTCAATTCAATCTGCCGCAACGCCCGATAATTTCTGACGCTCAGAAATTCAATGCGAGGGCGGTCAACTTGGCGTGAGGTCATGGTGTCATTCTAGGCGGCTGGCGCGGGTATGCCGTCATTATTGACCAAAACTTCGGTGCTCCATTTGGTGCGGGAAGGAGAAAGAACCGGATTTGGGCCGCTCATGATTTCGGCCGCTTGGCCTTTTTTGGGCTCGGCAATTTCTGAATCTGCTTCGCCGCTTTTTCAAACTCAACATCCACCGCACGCGGCTGCGCATCCAGCACGGCCCGGTAGCGCGCATATTCCGCCTCGGCCTTGGCTTTGGCCGACTCGGCGGACACAGCGCCCGCGTGATCGAGCAGCCGGCGCCCGGCAGCACGCAAAAAATCATCCAGCTTGACAGTCCAATCCCGCATCGTCATCGGCTTGCGCTCCAGCGCCTGCAACTCCGCGTATTCGATGTAAAGCGTCACGATGCGGTTCAACACCTGCAACTCGTTCTCGGAAAGATAGTTCTTCGCGATGGCCGCATCATCCTTGCGCACAACGCCACCGGGCCGCGTGGAGAGCATGCCCATGAAAGGCTTGCCCGCATCCGCCCGCGCATGGATCACCTCGGCAGCGGTCTGCCCATGCGTGGCCCAATGCATCTTGTTCTGCACGGTCGCGAAAAACTGCTGCGACACCTCCGCATCGGCCGTGTAATCCACACTCGTCGCGTAAATATCCAGCACCTTCTGATAAAAGCGCCGCTCCGACGACCGGATATCGCGGATGCGTTCCAGCAGCTCGTCGAAATAATCAGGCTGCCCCTTGCCCGGCGGATTCTTCAGCCGCTCGTCGTCCATCGTGAAGCCCTTCACGATGTATTCGCGCAGCCGCTGCGTGGCCCAGATGCGGAATTGCGTACCCCGCAGCGATCTCACCCGGTAGCCCACGGAAATGATGACATCCAGGTTGTAGTGCTGCGTGGCGTAGCTCTTGCCATCGGCGGCAGTTGTTAAGAATTCCTTAACAACTGAATCCGCCTGCAACTCTCCCACGGCGAAAACGTTGCGGATGTGCATACTCACGTTCGGAACGGAAGTCTGAAACAACTCCGCCATCAGTTTCTGCGTCAGCCACACCGTCTCATCTTGCAGCCTCACCTGCAAGCGTGTGCGCCCATCCTCCGTCTGGTAGAGGATGATTTCGGATTGGGGGAAGGTTTTGTCGCTCATGGAACCTGTTCTATTAGCCAACTACTGGAGCTTGCGAACTTACGGCTTCCAAGACGATTGAGATGCCATATCAAACCCTTTCCGTAGTCTCTTGTCTTCGATCCATTGAATCCGAAGCTCCCACGCAATTCACTCGTCTCGTTATAGGCCGCGACCAGTGCATCAATTTGCGATGCAGTCAGCTTTTCTATGCTTGGCAACGCTATTGCAAGCACGTTACCGGCATCCCAACTGGGGCATCGTCGAAGCATCTGTACATATGCATCGAACATTTCACTGTTATTGATCAACAATTTCACAATGTCATCGGCGGCTAATTCCCAAGAACTTGATAGCGCTTGAAACTTTCCAATGAACCCATACGGGTCCATTCCAAGCCGAACGGCAATGATCGGCACCCCGCGTGCAACTGCATAACCGACTTCTTGATCAGTCCAATTGCTGTCGTGAAATCCTTTGGTCATTAGAGCAACGAAGCCATTCATGCTGGCGAGGGCGTTCTCAATCTCATCCTGCCACGCTTGCGTTGGATGAATATCCTCATGGGCCACAAAACACGCGATGCCAAATAAGCCTAGCCTTTCTTTCAGAGCGGCCGTTTCTCGCTTTACCTCCGACTTGTGACTAAGAAATATACGAAACCCACTATCCCCCCAAATACGTGTGATCGCGTCCGGTGGAGCTACTCTCTGGGCGCTCAGCAATAAGCCTGATTCGCGCCTCCAATCGGAGTCATTCGCCGCTTCCATTTCCAGGAAAATTTCCGCGACAAATTCACCCTGAACGTTGTGAATGTTGTTCAGGTCTTCACAGAGTTGCTTCTGGATCGCATCCTTTTGGTTTACAACGTTCAAAAATAACGCCTCTGGAATTGAGAGAAAGACCGCATGACCATACGTGCCGCCGTTCCAGTTGTCAGAGCTCCATTCTTCGTGAACTCGAATTTGTGCGTTGACGATTATTTCCTGAGATTGCCGCTTGCCGTCTCGTGCATACAGCTTCGACAACGTCGCGAGATAGCGCTCAATGTTTCTTGAGAGCTCAAAATTACTCTCGTTATTACTCATGCGACAGTTTCCAGATCCTGCACGCCCGGCTTCACGTTCAACTCCCCGCTCAGCAATTTCGGCAGAAGCGCATCACGTAGGGTGGCCAGCGTGGCGGATTGGTCTTCGTTCGCCTTTTGTTGCTTCATCAGCGGCATGACCTGTGCATCAAAAGCTTCGACTATCAACTGTGGCGGCATTACCACCGGTAGGTTATGAACATGGTTTCGATTTAGCGTCGGCACGGCTGAACCCGCATTAAACATTTCGAAATCGAGGCCGCGCAGGAGATGGAACGCATATGCCGGTGAAACGCGCTTGAACTCATTCACCCAAAGGGAAGTGTTCAGCGGCCAAAACTCTCCGTGAATGAAGAATACTTTTCCCAGCACCCCGCTTCGACCCGTAGTAACGCCGGGACCGCGAACCATGAACTTGTCATGGCATCCGTTTGGACCACTTGCCGCCATCACCGGATACTTGCCGTGAGTTCGATCTGGCGTAGGTAGGTCAAACCCCCTTTGAAGCGTTAGCGTGTCGTCGAGTCGTCCGACCTCCCAACCGTGTGGGACAACGCCTATCGGAGACTCCTGAAAACTGTCAGGAAAGAGTGCGGCGGTGGTGGTATCGAGTCCGTGAGGATGCCGACTATCTAGTTTGGCGCGGACGGGATCGAAATCCACGAACCAGCTTTGGAACAGCGCCCGCGCCATTGCCTCCAGCGTCGCATTCATACGCTGGTTCAACTCGATCTTTTCGTCCAGCGCCCCTAAGACGGCCGCGATGGCTTTTTGCTCGTCGAGAGGTGGGATGCTGGTCTTGTGCGCGAGGATGCGTCCCGGTGAAGTGTGTTTCACCGTCGTGCCTGTTGCGCTCGCCAAGACTTCGTGCCGATACTCGGCAGTGCGGAGAAGATAGAAGAGAAATTTTTTATCCAACTCAGCGTCGCGCTTGATGAGAACCTTACCAAGGCGCTGGTTGTGGAGAAAGCGAGGGCCACGTGGTTTCGGGACGACGGCTGGATAACCGAGCGTGTCAGCCTGCTTGCTCAGGTCGGTCATCGTGACCACCAGGTCTCCTTCACTGAGCACGTAGTCGTCAGGAATCTCGCCGTCGAAGTATTTGAACTTGTCGCCTTTGAAGCCTCCACCAATAGCGAAGTTTCCCGGAGTGAGCAGAATGTCCCCGGGCGGTTCATCGCGAATGTTCTCACCGGGAAACGCGAAGCCGTGCTTCACGTCCATCACTGCGGCGAGCGATTCTTCTCTCCATTCACGCGCCAAAGCCCAGCCCCCTCAGGTTTGCTGTAATGGCCTGCTCCAGTTTCGCCGACTCAGCGAACTGGACGTGCAGTTCGGCGACGAGGCGTGGCATCTTTTCCTCGAAGGGGTCGCCGTCATCTTCGACTTCCTCTGCGCCGACGTAGCGACCGGGCGCGAGCACATACCCGTGCGCGGCGATTTCGGCAGTGGTGGCGGACTTGCAGAAACCAGCGAGGTCTTCGTAGCTGCCCGCACTTTTTTCTCCGCGCCAAGCGTGATAGGCGGTGGTAATTTTTGTGAGGTCGTCGTCGGTGAGTTCACGGTGCACACGGTCGACGAGGGTGCCGAGTTTGCGGGCGTCGATGAAGAGAGTTTGTTTGCGGCGGTCGCGGAAGCCGCGCTTGGTGCCAGCGCTTTTGCTTTTGGTGAGGAACCAGAGGCAGACCGGTATCTGCGTGCTGTAGAAGAGTTGGCCGGGCAGCGCGACCATGCAGTCCACGAGGTCGGCTTCGATGATGGCTTTGCGGATGTCGCCTTCACCGGATTGGTTGGAACTCATGCGGCCGTTGGCCAGCACAAAACCCGCGAAGCCGGCCGGTGCGAGGTGGTGGATGAAGTGCTGCACCCAGGCGAAGTTGGCGTTGCCTTTGGGCGGGACGCCGTATTGCCAGCGTACGTCGTCGTCGCGGCGATACCAGTCGGAGTCGTTGAAGGGTGGGTTGGCGAGCACGTAGTCGGCGCGCAGGTCGGGGTGCAGGTCACGGCGGAAGGTGTCGGCGTGCTCGGGGCCGAAGTCGGCTTCGATGCCGCGCAGGGCCAGGTTCATCACGGCGAGGCGGCGTGTGGTGGAGTTGCTCTCTTGGCCGTAGATGCTGATGTCGCCGCGCTTGCCGCCGTGTGATTCGACGAATTTTTCCGACTGGACGAACATGCCGCCGGAGCCGCAGGCGGGGTCGTAGATGCGGCCTTTGTAGGGGCTTAAGCATTTCGACCAGGCAGCGCACCACGCACGAGGGGGTGTAGAACTGGCCGCCGTTTTTGCCTTCGGCGCTGGCGAAGCGGGTGAGGAAATATTCGTAGACGCGGCCGAGCAGGTCGACGGAGCGGTGGGTCCGCAGTTCTCCCTGCGCACCTTCGCTTGCGGCCGTGAGGCTGATGGTGGCGATGAGGTCGATCAGTTCGCCGAGGCGCTGCTTGTCGAGGCCGGGGCGGGCGTAGTCTTTGGGGAGCACGCCTTTGAGGCGCGGGTTGTCGCGCTCGATGGCGACCATGGCGTCGTCGACGGTCTTGCCGATGCCGGGCTGCTTGGCGTTGGCCTGCAGGTGCGACCAG
>JANNCZ010000215.1:0-8478 GCA_031387185.1 Burkholderiales bacterium | reverse complement strand
GCACCCGTGCCCGCGCCATCAGGCGCGCAAACTCGGCGCGGCGGTCGTCGAGCGAGCGCACCTGCGACTGCGCCGCCACCGCTTCGATCGGCGTCGCGCGTCCGGCGCGCACCTGGCCGATCAGCACGTCGTACTGGATGCGCGTCTCGCGTTGCAGATCGTCGATCAACGCGGTGGCGGTTTCGGCGTAGTGGCGCTCGACCCACGCCAGCGCCACGTCACGCCGCACCATCAGACGCGCGTCCTCGCGCTGCGCCGCTTCGCGTTGCGCCTCGAGGCGAAAACGCTGCGATTTGAGTTCACGCTTCTCCTCGCGCGGCATATCGCGCGCGATGCCGACGCGGCGCATGGTCATGAAATCGCGGCCGGTGGTGAATCCCTCTCGCCCCTCGAGGGGCAGGTTGTCGATGCCCAACTTGAGCCTGGGGTCGGGCAGCGCGCGTGCCGACTCGGCCAGCGCGGCCGACATCGCCTCGGATGACTGGCGCGCGTCAAGTCCCGGCGCGTTGCGCTCGGCGAGTTGCATGGCGTCGAACACCGAGAGCGGCGCTTCGGCTGTGGCCGCAAGCGCTGTGTTGCCGGCGAGCTGTGCGTGTGCAACCGGACTGGTCAGCGCAACGGCCAGCGCGAGGGCGGCGCCGCAACGTCCACGCAGCGCGCGGACGGACGAAGAGAACTTCATGAAAACCTCCACAAACACGTTCACGCCGCGCGCGGATGCGCAGCGGCGGCGAAGCGTCAGCGGGAGGTCAAATGCGCAGGCGTTGCGTCAGCGCGAATCGCGGCGGGCCGAGGATGCGTGCGACATGGTGCGCGTTCTCCGGTGTGGCCGGCGCAACGACGCCGGTGAATGGCCGGAGCGATGGCGGCGCAGGAGCGTCGAGAAAATGCAGGGGAGAAAGATCGCCCGGAACTGCCTCGGCGGACTGCGCGCAGTGCTTGAGCGTGATTGAGGCGGGCGCGCCGCCCATCATGTCGCAAGGCTCGCCCGACGGCATTACCGCGACATTGCCTTGCGTGCTGTCGGCGCGCAACGTGGCGCAGCCCATCGCCGCGACAGCGGCCTGGGCGAACGCGAGCGATGCCAGAGCGGCAAGTGCGATGCGGCGGAAATGGCGGGCCGTGAACATGAACCTATTCTACGCTTCGAGGCGTTTGGCGGATGCTGGTACCGGGAAGCTTGTCATTGCACCCGGCCAGGAAACCGTTGGGGTACAAGGCACACAGTCGGCAGGCTGCCAAGAATGGCTTGTACCAACGGTTACCATGGTGCGGTATGGGGAAATCGTCAATGTGGACACTCCTGGTGTGTTGGTCAATCAAATCCTTCGGTACGGAACATCGGTGCGCGATGACGTGACAGGCCGTACAACTCCCACGCCATCGAAGCAGTGACGAAAATCACCGCGCCGGTGGCGAGCGCGATGCCCATGCACGCCGCCGCGCCCCATGCCGGACATACCGGCGCGCACTCACAACTGAGCCAGCAGGTCAGGCTGAGCGCGAGCGGGGTGGCGGCAGCGAGCGCAATGGCGGTGCGCACGGCGCTTACTTCTTCTCAATGCTGGTCACGGTGTACTGCCCGCGAATCTTCTCGGCGGTGAATTGCACTTTGTCGCCTTCCTTCACCTTGTCGAGCAGCGCGGGTTCCTTGACCTGAAACACCATGGTCATGGCACCCATGTCGAGGTTTTTGATCTCGCCGTGCTTGAGGGTGATCTTGCCGGCGTCCTTGTTGATGGTGCGTACTTCGGCGTCCGTCATGGCGGGGGCCTGGGCAAAAGCAAAGGCTGATACCAGGAACGACAGTGGCAGAAGGGTGTTTGCGAGTTTGCGTGCGTTCATGATGGTTTCCTTTCAATGCCCGGCGTGGCCGCCGGCGGGTTTGCGAACAGTGACTTCGATTTCCTTGTTGCTGCCAGATGGGGCGCTTCCGGTGGCTTTTCCAGTGGCCGGATTGATTTCCGTCATGCGCGAAGTCGGCGCGCGCACCGGGTTGAGCGATGCACCTTCCCATTTGTAGGCCACCGTGTTCTTCGGAAAGGTGTAGTCGCCCGGGTCTTTGTAATCGCCACGCGCCTGCCCCTCACGCACCTTGACGGTGGTGAACATGCCGCCCATTTCGATCGCGCCAAACTGGCCCTGGCCGGTCATCATCGGCAGCGTGTTGTCCGGTATTTGCATTTCCATCTCGCCCATGTCGGCCATGCCGCGCTCGCCCATCACCATGTAATCGGGTACCAGCTTGTTGATCTTGGCGGCGATGCCGCGGTGATCAACGCCGATCATGGTCGGCACGGCGTGGCCCATCGGGTTCATGGTGTGGTGGCTCTTGTGGCAATGGAAGGCCCAGTCACCCGGCTCGGTGGCCTCGAACTCGATGGCGCGCATCTGACCGACGGCGATGTCGGTGGTCACTTCGGGCCAGCGCGCGGACGGCGGCACCCATCCGCCGTCAGTGCAAGTGACGACAAACTCGTGGCCGTGAATATGGATCGGGTGGTTGGTCATGGTGAGGTTGCCGATGCGGATGCGCACGCGGTCACCCATGCGGCACGCCAGGGCATCAATGCCGGGGAAAGCGCGCGAGTTCCAGGTCCACAAATTGAAGTCCATCATGGTGTTGACTTGCGGCGTTGCGCTGCCGGGGTCGATGTCGTAGGCGTTGAGCAGAAAGCAGAAGTCGCGATCCACCGGCATGAAGGCCGGGTTCTTCGGGTGCGTGACCCACATGCCCATCATGCCCATCGCCATTTGCGTCATCTCGTCGGCGTGCGGGTGATACATGAAAGTGCCGGGGCGGCGCGCGACGAATTCGTAGACGTAGGTCTCACCCGGTTTGATTTGCGGCTGGTTCAAGCCGCCAACACCATCCATGCCGTTCGGCAGACGCTGACCATGCCAGTGGATCGTGGTGTGCTCGGGCAACTTGTTGGTGACGAACAGACGCACCTTGTCGCCCTCCACCACCTCGATGGTCGGGCCCGGCGACTGGCCGTTGTAGCCCCACAGGTTGGCCTTCATGCCCGGTGCGATTTCGCGCTGCACCGGTTCAGCGACAAGGTGGAATTCCTTGTAGCTGTCTTTCATGCGGTACGGCAGGGTCCAGCCGTTGAGCGTGACCACCGGGTTGTAAGGCCTGCCCGACGACGGTGCTTTGGTGATGATGGTTTGCGCGTTGCCCTGGACGGGTGCTTCGGGCACGGCGGCCTGCGCCATGCGCGATACCGCGGCGGCGCCGGCCAGGGCGGCGCCGATGCCCGCGCTGCGCGCAAAGAAACGTCTGCGGGATGTGTTCTGCTGATTCATGTCGAGTGCTTTCATGGGTTCAATGCCCTCCGCCAGCTTGCGCCGCCATTGGCGTCATCGATTTGCCGAGCCCCAGGCTCGAGGGTTTGCCGATCAGCGCCATTTGCAGGTCGGCTTCGGCCATCCAGAAGTCGCGTTGCGCTTCAATCGCGCCGTTGACCGCCATCACCTGCTCGCGCGAATCGGCCAGCAGCTCGAACACGCTCTTGAGATTGCCGTTGTAGCGCCACAGCATTTCGTCGGAAATCTTTTTGCGCAGCGGTACGATCTGGTCGCGGTAATGGCGCGCCAGGTCGTACTGGGTGCGGTAGGCCGAGTACGACTCGCGCACTTCGCTTTGGGCGGTCACGGCGGTTTCGCGGATGCGCTCGGCCGCCTGCATGTAGCGTGCCTCCGCACCGGCGACGCGGGCGCCGCCCCAGTCGAAGATCGGGATGTCGAAGCCGACCTCCCAGCCGCGCTTGCGCGGGCTCTGGCCTTCATCGATGCGTGTGCGTCCGATCTCGAGCACGTTGGTGAAGCGGGTGACCTTCGTGAGGCCCAGCGATGCCGCCATCGACTCGGCTTCGAGGCGCGCGGCGGTCACGTCGAGGCGTTCCTGCATCGCTTCTTTGGCGATCTCGTCCTCGCCGCGTGGCGTTTTGGGCACATCCGGCAGGCGCTCCGGCAGTTTGAATGCGGTGGAATCGCCCAGGCCCATCAGGCGCGTCAACTGTTCACGCGCAGCGACAGTGGCTTGTTGCGTACGCGCCATCTGCGCGGCGGCATCCGCATAGAAGGCGTGTTCGCGCATCTGCGTGAGTTTCGAAAAATTGCCCGCACGCGCCATGCGCCGCGCTAGCTCGGCGCCGGCTTCGGCCGATTCCTTGACCTGCCCCATGTATTCCATGGTTTGCGCGGAGGCGACAGCCTGGTAGTACGCCTTGCGGGTTTCACTGGCGGTGCGCAGCATCTCCGAGGTGACACCGCGCTTGGTCGATTCGAAACGCCGCCCCGCCGCTTCCATGCGCAGCGGCAGCGTGATCAGCGACATCACGCCGAACGAGAGCAGGCTTTCGATCTTGGTTTCACCCAGACGGTCGATCGCGCGCATGAAGGTGAAGCGCGGATTGTCGATGCGGCCGGAGGCGACCAGATCGCTTTCCGAAATGCCGAGTTCGGCATAGCTGGCTTGCAGACCGGGATTGTTGTAGAGGGCGATCTGCACCGCGTCGTCGGCCGAGAGCGGCTTGGCCAGCAGCGCCTGCACCTTGGCCTTGACGCTGTCGGCCTCGGCCCCCGTTTTGATCCACGTGGCGTCTTTGCCGAGGCGGTCTTTGGCGGTTTGCTGCGCAAGGCCGAAACCGCGGTCCTCTGAAAAGTTCGCGCAGCCGCCGAGCAGCGCCGTGGCCAGCGCCAATGCGAGTGTGCGTTTCGCGTGGATGTTCACTGGTTTCGTCAGGTGACGGCTCATTTCATCCCTCCCATGTTTTTCATGTCGTGCGGTGCCTTGGGGGCGGCGGGTTGCGCTCCCCGCAGCGCGGGCGGGGTTGCGGCTTTCGGTGCGGCCATGTTGTGGCCCGCGTGCGGGTCGGCTGCTTTCTCCCTTGGTGGCGCCGGCGGTGGGTTGCCGTCAAACCCGGTGATGCGATACGCGTCGCCCTCTTGTTCGAGCGTGAACGCGACTCTCTCTCCGGGCTTGATCTGGTCCGCCAACGGCGGCGATTTCAGCAGCCAATGGGTGACGCCCGCCGGCCAGCCGAGCGGTTTGACGGCGTCACCATCAATGCGCACCCGGCCTGCGGCGCGGTCGATCTCCAACACGGTGCCGGCACCGGTGACATTTTTTTCAATCTCGCGCAAATGCGCATTGTGACCGCCGAGTATGCCGGCAGTGTCGTTGACGTCGCGCCAGTTGGCGCGCTTTTCGTCAGCGTAAGGCTGGTAGCCGCTAAAGGCAGATTCGTATTTCGGCACAGCGGCCGTTTGGGCTAACGCTGTGCCATAGACGGCAAGCGCGCCCGCAGCAATGAGGCTTTTTGAAACCATGATGACTCCTTGAAAATGAATGAAACCAGCCACGTCCTCAATGTGAGGCGCGGCAATTCATTGCATCAAGGGGGTCAAATGCGCAGGCGCGAGGTGCTGGAATACAGCGGCGGGGAGCCGCCGCGGTGAGTGGCCGCAGGCCTGAGAGCCTTGTCCACCAAGGATTTGCGGGCGATGGCTGGATTTTCTAAGCGCAGCGTGAACACACCGGCAGCGGCCAATGCGGGCAAATTGGCGTCAGGATGATCAAGTGTTTGCACTGCGCTTTGGCAATGGTGCTTGCACAGCAGCAGCACGGGGTCGGGCTGCTGCTGCTGGCAGTGTCCCTCATGAGCGGATTCATCGGCTGCTGTGGCCGTGACCGCTGCCGCTTGTGCTGACGCCACCGGCACCGATAGCGCCTTGCCATTGACATGCACCGACACCATCGCAAAAGCGGCGATGAATGCGCCCAGCAGGAGACGGGCAGTGCGGCGGATTGTCCGGGAGCGGATCATCGGGTGACTATAGGCCAAATGGGTGCGGCAAGCAACGGGCGATGCTGTGAAGGAGTGAATGAATAAGGTGAGCGCAACGAGATGTGCGCAGTGAATGTCACGTTCGGTATTTCAGGCAAGGTCGCCAGACAAGGTTGCGTTCAGCCTTTCAGACGTGTTCGTGACGCATTTGGTTCCGCAGCGAGTTCGTCGGGTGGCGGGCCATTGGGTGATTGAGCGATGGGGCGTGATGCCGCATGATTCACTCAGGCTTCCAGCGCCGCAGCAACAGCGCATTGCTCACCACACTGACGCTGGAGAACGCCATCGCGGCGCCGGCAATCACCGGGTTGAGCAAACCGAATGCGGCGAGCGGCACGCCGACCAGGTTGTAGATGAAGGCCCAAAACAAATTTTGGCGGATCTTCGAATAAGTGCGGCGTGAGATGGCGATGGCATCGGCCACTAACGCTGGGTCGCCACGCATCAGGGTGATGCCCGCCGCGTGCATGGCGGCGTCGGTGCCGGTACCCATCGCAATGCCGACATCGGCGGCGGCAAGGGCGGGGGCGTCGTTGATGCCGTCGCCCACCATCGCCACTTTGCGCGGTGCGCCAGCGTGGGTTTGCTTGAGCGCGGCAATCACCTCGGCCTTGTCACCCGGTAACACTTCGGCGCGCACCTCTTCGATGCCAAGCTGGCGCGCGACGGACTGCGCTGCCCCCCGGTTGTCGCCCGACAGCAGCACGGTGTGGATGCCCTGCGCGTGCAGGCGCGCCACCGCGCGCGCGGCGGTCGGCTTGAGCGTGTCGCCAAATGCGAACAGGCCGAGGATGCGCGCAGGCTGCAACTCGATCAGCCACGAGACGCTGTTGCCTTGCGACTGCCATTGTTGCGCGCGCTCACTGAGCTGCGTGAAGTCTGTGGTGCTGCCCGCTGTATCCGTGGTGCCGAGGCCAGCTTCCTCGACCAGACGCATGCTGCCCAGTTGCAGCACACGGCCTTCGACCTGCGCCTCGACGCCGCGCCCTGGCAACGCGCTGAAATTGGCTGCCGCAGAGGGCGCAACACCGCGCTGCTGCGCGGCATCACCCACGGCACGCGCCAAGGGATGTTCACTGCCCGCTTGAAGGCTTGCTGCAAGGCGCAACAAGGCGGCTTCGTTGCCATCGACTGCATGGAGTCCGGTGACGGCGGGCCGCCCCTCGGTGAGGGTGCCGGTTTTGTCAAACGCTACGACGTTGGTCGCGTGCGCGACTTCGAGTGCTTCGGCGTCTTTGATCAATATGCCGTAGCGCGCGGCGGTGCCGGTGCCGGCCATGATGGCGGTGGGGGTCGCGAGGCCAAGTGCGCAGGGGCAGGCGATCACCAGCACCGACACTGCGTTGATGACGGCGAGCTCCCAGTTGCCGGTCCAGCCGCCCCACGCCAGCAGCGTGACCAACGCAATGCCCATCACCACCGGCACGAACACGGCGCTCACCTGATCGACCAGCCGCTGTATCGGCGCTTTTTTCGCCTGCGCTGATTCCACCAGACGGATGATGCGTGCCAGCGCAGTCTCGGCACCGATGGCGCTGGTGCGCACGTGAATCAGGCCTTCGCCATTGAGCGCGCCACCGGTGACGCGCGCGCCGGTTTGCTTGGCCACCGGCAGGCTCTCGCCGGTAATCAGCGATTCATCCGCGTGCGTCGCGCCAAGGATGATGTCGCCATCGACCGCAATGCGCTCACCGGGGCGCACCACCACCACGTCGCCTACGGCGACCTTGTCGAGTGCCAGCTCGATTTCGACGCCATCGCGCAACACGTTTGCGCTCGGCGCTTGCAAGGCCTGCAAGGCACGAATCGCGCTGGTGGTTTGGCGGCGTGCGCGTACTTCGAGGTATTTGCCGAGCAACACCAGCGTGATCACCACTGCCGATCCCTCAAAGTACAAGTGCGGCATCGCCTCCGGCTCAGAGCGCCACAAATAGACCGACAGTCCATAGGCTGCCGAAGTGCCGAGCGCCACCAGCAAATCCATGTTGCCGGTGCCTGCGCGCAGCGCGCCCCAGCCCGCGCGATAGAAACGTGCGCCCAGCCAAAATTGCACCGGCGTCGCCAATGCGAACTGCCACCACGCAGGGAGCATCCAGTGTTTGCCAAACAGATCGCCCACCATCGGCAATGCCAGCGGCAGCGAGAGCAACACACCGGCGATGACTGGCAGCCGGTCGTGCCATTCATCTGCGCGTGCGTGTGTATCCCAGCGGCCGCCTTGAGCGTTGTCGTGAAATTCGGTAGCGTGATAGCCCGCGCGCACCACGGCGGCGATCAGGGCAGTGGCCGCCGCGCCTGTGGCATTCGCCGCATGCACCGTCGCGCGTTCGGTGGCAAGATTGACCTCAGCCGATTCCACGCCCGGCACCGCCTTCAATGCCTTCTCGACCCGCGCCACACACGAGGCGCAGGTCATGCCTTCAATCGACAATGTCAGGGTGGTGTCCATGTTGGCGCTACGGGGCAATGCTTGCTAAGGGAATGGCGCAAAGCTTGAAGCTTCCCATCATGGGAATGTCAAGCGGAATGCAAGGCGGAATGTAAAGCGGAATGTAAAGCGGAAGTTGAAGCAGAACGTCAAGCAGTGTGGCGGCATGGAAGTCAGCCCGATTTGATATGGGTC
>JANNCZ010000213.1:0-12140 GCA_031387185.1 Burkholderiales bacterium | reverse complement strand
GTCAAGGGCAAGCGCCTCGGTGTGTGGGCCTACGGCAAGATCGGCAAGATCGTCGCCGGTTACGGCAAGGCCTTCGGCATGAACGTGTGGGTGTGGGGCCGCGAAGGGTCGGTCTCCGCCGCGAAGGCGGATGGCTTCGATGCAGCGCCATCGCGCGAAGCTTTCTTCGCCGAGAGCGACATCGTGTCGCTGCACGTGCGCCTCAATGCCGAGACACGCGGTCTGGTCAAGGCCGCTGACCTCGCGCGCATGAAGAGCGATGCCCTGATCGTCAACACCAGCCGCGCCGAGTTGGTCGAAGTGGATGCGCTGGCCAACGCACTCAAAGCGGGCCGTCCCGGCTTCGCGGCGGTAGATGTTTATGAGAGCGAGCCAGTGCTAGGCGCATCACATCCGCTGCTGGCCATGCCCAACGCCGTGTGCACGCCGCATCTGGGCTATGTGGAAGCGAGCAATTACGAGATGTACTACGGCGATGCGTTTGGCAACATTATCGCGTTTGCCAATGGCACGCCGAAAAACATCGCCAATCCGGAAGTGATGAAAGCCTGAGAGGCGCATGGATAGGGCGTCTGCAAGGATACTGCCTTTGGAAGCGGCTCCCACCAAGGGTTTCAACAATCAACGTTTAAGGAAATAACCACGATGAGTTCCGCCATCGCCAAGCCGCCAGCCTGGCAAGAAGACATCTACACCGCGCTCAAGCAGGGCGGCATTCAACAAGTGAGCTACGTGCCCGATGCCGGCCACGCCCACGTGATCCGCCGCGTGCATGCGGACCCGTCGATGCGCGCCGTGGTGATGACGACCGAAGAAGAAGGCGTGGCGATGGTGTGCGGCGCCTGGCTCGGCGGCCAGCGCGCGGCGCTGCTGATGCAGAGCAGCGGCGTCGGCAATTGCGTCAATATGTTTTCGTTGATCGAGAACTGCCGCTTCCCGTTTTTTGCGCTCATCACCATGCGCGGTGAGTGGGCCGAGTTCAACCCCTGGCAAGGGCCGATGGGCCGTGCCACGCAGCAGTCGATGGAAATGATGGGCATCACGGTGCATCGGGTGAGCCACGCCGATGAAGTCGCTGACACCGTTGCGGCCGGTCTTGTCGCGGCGTTTGAAGCAGGCGAGCCGGTGGCGATTTTGCTGTCGCAAAAATTAATTGGCCGCAAAAAGTGGGGCAAAGCAAAATGAAAAAATCCACCAGCCGTGCCGCCACCGTAGGCACCACACTGATTGATCGCCGCGCCTTTGTTGCGAAACTAATCGCGGCATGTCCCGGTGCCTTGGTTGTCACCGGCTTGGGCTCGTCGTCTTATGACGCCTTTGCCGCCGGTGATCGTGACGAGAATTTCTATCTCTGGGGCGCAATGGGTGGCGCAGCGGCGATGGCGCTCGGCATCGCCATTGCGCAGCCGGCGAAATCCGTCCTCGTCATTACGGGTGACGGCGAGCAATTGATGGGCATGGGCGCACTCGCCACCATCGGTGCACAGCGGCCGGAGAATCTGTCGATCGTGGTGATCGACAACGGCCTTTACAGTGAGACCGGTGGCCAGCCCAGCCACACCAGTCAAGGCACCAGTCTCGCAGCAGTGGCACGCGCGTGCGGGATTGCCGAGGCAAGCGAGGTTTACAAAATGGCCGAAGTGGCGGGGCTGGCAAAGCGCATCAATGCGCGCGCTGGCTGCCTGCTCGCGCAGGTCCATGTTGAGCCGGTCGAGTTGCCGCGCGTGCTGCCGCCGCGCGACGGCGTGTATTTGAAGAGTCGTTTTCGCCAGTCGTTGGGGCTGGCGCCGATGTGAGTATTGCGAAGCCACCAGGAGGAATCATGGATCGAATCGCCGAACGCAGCCAGGCCATTGCCGCCACCATGGCCGATGTGCGTCTGATTGAACAGCAAGACGGTGTTACGCGGTCATCTCTCGCAAAAATGCGCGCGCGGCTGAGCCAACTGGCGGTGCGCGCCGATCTTTTCACACTCGAGGATTTTCCGCCGCCGGTACCGGGCGGGCCGCGCACTTCTTGTCTTTACCGGCTCTGGGAAGACACGGATCATCGCTTTGCCCTCTATGCCAATGCTGCGCAAGGGACCTACGATACGCCTGCGCACAACCACACTACCTGGGCGGTGATTGTCGGGGTGAGCGGTGAAGAGCTCAATCGCTTCTACGACCGCAGCGACGATGGCGGCGTGCGTGAAAAAGGCCAGCATGTGGTGCGTCAAGGTACTGGCGTGTCCTTCATGCCGGATGACCTGCATTCGATCCATATCCAGGCCCCGCTGCTCAACTTTCATATGTACGGCCTTGGGCTGGAGCAGCTTGCGCGCCGCGAGTATTACAAAGCGGCAGAGAAAACCTGGGCGATTTTTCCGCCGCACACTGACATTCGCGAAGCGCGCTTAGCGTCCGCATGACGCGCACGATCACTGCGCAGGCATTGCGCGGCCTGCTGCTCGCGGGCGGCGAATTGGCGCTGCTGGATGTGCGCGAGCAGGGTGTGCATTACCAGGGGCATCCGTTCTTTGCCTGCTCGTTGCCGCTGTCGCGCATTGAGGTCATGGTGCGTGATCTGGTGCCGCGGCTGACTGCGCCGCTGGTGTTGCTCGACGGTGGTGACGAGGGCCTCACGGAGCGCGCCGCCGCCAAGCTGGCCGCATTGGGCTACACCGATATCACCACCCTTGCTGGTGGCTGTGCCGCGTGGAAGGCAAGCGGCGGTGAATTATTCTCCGGCGTCAACGTGCCGTCCAAGGCCTTCGGCGAATTCATTGAGCATCACTACGGCACGCCGCGCATGCCGCCGGCAGAAATACAAAAACTCATCGATAGCGGACGCAAACTGGTGATTCTCGATTCGCGCCCCTACGACGAATATCATCGCATGAACATTCCCGGCGGCATCGACGCGCCGGGTGCCGAACTGGCGTATCGCGTACACGACCTCGCACCCGATCCGGACACGCTGGTGGTGGTCAACTGCGCCGGGCGCACACGCAGCATCATCGGCTGTCAGTCGCTGCGCAATGCCGGCATCCCCAATGAAGTGGTGGCCTTGAAGGACGGCACCATGGGCTGGGAGTTGGCAGGGTATGCGTGTGAGCGTGGTTCAACCCGTGAAGCGCCGCTGCCCTCGGCCGAGGGAGCGGTCAAGGCGCGCGCTGCCGCAGAGCGCGTGGCCAAACGCTTCGAGGTGAAGTTCGCCAGCCGTGCGCAGGTGCAGGCCTGGCAAGCGGAGTCCACCCGCACGCTGTATCTGCTCGACGTGCGCTCGCGACAAGAGTTTGAAGCCGGGCGCATCGCCGGTTCGCGCCATGCGCCCGGCGGGCAACTGGTGCAGGCTGCCGACGAATACGTCGGTGTACGTGCATCACGCGTCGTGCTCATCGACCCTGCGCGCGTGCGCTCCGCAATGACAGCGTCGTGGTTGAATCAATTGGGCTGGGACGAGGTTTATGTGCTCGAACCCGAAGGCGCAGAGGGATGGGATGGTTGGCCGCAAGAGAGTGGGCCGCGCGTGCAAACAGCGCTGGGGTTCGGCGCATGGCGGACCATCACGCCGCAGGACGCCGCAAACGACATTGCACACCCCGGCACGCTGGTATTGGACTTCGCCAACAGCCTCAAATTTCGTGCGCGTCACGTCGCGGGCGCAAAGTGGGCGGTGCGCGCCCGGCTCGATGCAGCGCGTGCGCAATGCGGCAGCGCGCGGCGCGTGTGGCTGACCTCGGACGATGGCGTCCTCGCCCATCTCGCCGCGCCGGAAGCGGCGGCGCTATGGCCTGATGCCGAAGTGCGCGTGATCGACGGCGGCAATGCTGCATGGAATGCCGCAGGGTTAGCCACCGAGACCGGCATCGGCACGCACAACGCCACGACCACGCTCGATGACGTTTGGTACAAGCCCTATGACCATCTGCAGCCTGGCGATTACGAGAAGCACGCGCGCGCGTATCTCGACTGGGAAGTGGCGTTGGTCGAACAGATTCGCCGTGATCCGGCGATCCGTTTTCGCGCCTACGAGTGATCCCGTCCGGTAGTGCGGGGGTTGGCAACCGCCTGTGTACTGCTGACCACTGCGGACGATCGGTGACTATGGCTGACCACAACTAACTAATCCGCCACACGCCACGGCGGTGCCACCAGCCGCCGTTTACCGTCACTCGATCGGCGTATCCCTGTCTCGTCCAAGGCTTCGCGATCCCACAACTGGCAGGTGACCTGTTTGTGTTTCTGGTCGAGACCTTCGCAGTAGTTGGTGTATTCGCACAGACGCACTTCGCTGCCGAGACCCAGCGAGGTCTTGAGCGCCCAGTCCGGGTCGGCGAGGCTTTGCCGTGCAGTGCCAACGATGTCGCCGTCCCCGCGCGTGAGGATGCCTTCGGCCATCTCGAAATTATGAATGCCGCCGGTACACACCACCGGGGTGTCATGCCCTGCGGCACGAACCGCGCTGCGGATCGCAGCGGTGGGCGCGATGTTGCGCCCGAACGGCCCGGCCTCATCAGACAGGTATTGCGGCATGCATTCATAGCCGCTGCGCCCGGTATAGGGGTAGGCGGCCGAGCCAATGCCGGGTTGCTTGGCGTCGTCGAATTTGCCGCCGCGCGAGGTGGAGATGAAGTCCATGCCCGCGCGCGCGAACTCGACGCCGAACCACGCTGCGTCATCGACATTGTTGCCACCGTCAATGCATTCATCGGCGAGATAGCGGCAGCCCACCACGAAATCATGCCCCACCGCCGCACGCACTGCGCTATAGACGTCGAGCGGAAGCCGCGCACGATTGGCGCGTGCGCCGCCATAGCCATCAACGCGCGTGTTGGTGGCCGAGAGAAACGACGCCATGGTGTAAGCGTGGGCGTAGTGCAGTTCCACACCATCGAAGCCCGCCGTGCGCGCGCGCACCGCTGCTGCCGCAAACAGAGGCGGCAGTGTCTGCGGCAGGCCACGGATGTGCGGCAGGTGGGTATCGGTCACGCGCTCACGCGCGCCACACTGCAGGGCTTCATATTCGCTTGCATCGAGGACTGATGGCAAGGCTTCGGCCGGCATTGCTGCCAGATGCGCGCGTACAGCATCGTCAGGCCAGCTTTCGGCACCCAGCCGCGCGCGGTGCTGCGGCGTGATGGCGAGAAAGCGCTGAAAGTACTTTTCCGGCTCGGGACGTTTGCGGATGTTCAGGAAGTCGATGATCTGGATGAACACGCGCGTATGCCCGTTACTGGCGCGGCGGATGGTGGCGGCCAATTCGCGCAAGCCATCGAGATAGCGGTCATGGCCGATGCGCAGCAGCGGCCCGCTTGGCACATCGCGGATGCCGGTGGCTTCGATCACGATGGCGCCCGGGCGTCCGCGCGCAAAGCGCTCGTACCACTGCAACACATTGGGCGTCACCTCGCCCTCTTCGTTCGAGCGCCACGGCACCATGGCCGGCACCCAGGTGCGTTGTTCCAGCGTTACCGGGCCGACGCGCACGGGACTGAACAGACGCGACGCCATCGCCTCGGCGCGCGCTGGTACGCGTCCGGCGGAAGGATGAAACTTGATGCGCTGCGCGGGTTTCCACATGGCGTGAAGGTGGTTGGTGAAGGCGTGCTGCGTGATATTAGCCGTGCGGCGTGATTCCGATGCGGCGATGGATGCCGCTGCCAAGGCCAACCCGGATGGCTACGCGCTGCTGGTGAGTCTCATCCACCACGTGGTCACTGGCGCAGTGCGCCCCAAACTGCCCTGCGACGCTGGCTAAAACGGCCGGAGGTGAGGTGGGAGCAGGGCGGGCAGGGCGGGAGGTGCAGGCGGTGCAGGCGGTGCAGGCGGTGTGCAGCGCCCGTCAATAGCGCAAGCGCTGTCTCGCCTGCGCGCGCATTGGCGTGTCATGGTTCGAAACGAAGCGTATCGCAGGCGCCGCGTTCAGTACATTTCGTTGGGATTTTTTCAGCATGCGCAAGACATTGCGGGGTTTTGGAGGTGTTATGGCGAATGCATCTGGTGTCAATGGCGGCGCTGGATTTTCATTGGCCCATGCCACTGCGGCCATCAGATACGGCAGCAGGGCGGCAGGAATGGCCTGCAAGAACTCTGTGTCCAAGGGGTAGTCGGGCATGTGGATCATCACCGCCCGCAGCAGCAGCAACCCTTGTGCCTGATCCTTGGGCTTTTTGAGGGCATTGCGCGCCGGTTTTTTTGAGAGCCACAGCTTGTGCAGCGCCATCCAGCGCGGGTCTGGCGCACACAGCGGCGCCGGGCTGCCGTCGAGCGCACTGATCACATGGCGTACCGGTTGGCCCAGCAGCAGCACTTCCTGCTCGGTCATGCCACCCAAGGGCACCAAGTCATTTTCGGGGAAGCTGGCGAGGGTGGAGGGTGCGGCGAGCACTTCGACTTCGTAATTGCCTGACACCGCCTGAAAGCTGCGTTCGGTGTTCTTGGTATAGAGCGGATCAACTTCGCGCAAGCTGCCCAGCAGAGACACCGGGCCAGTAGTTTGCAGTTGCAGCGGGTCGATGCCGCGCCAGGCGAGATCAAAATCCTGCGTGGCATCGAAGCCTTGAAAGAGGCGGCAGCCCGCCTCCACCTCGTAAGCACTCATGGCGATGGTGCCGACGACCAGCAGGTTGGTGCCCAGCATGCGCTTGAGATCAAAGTGGCGCAGCAGCCGCGCCGCTTGCGAAGGTACGACACCGAGCTTGAGGGTGCGGCAGATGCGGGCGTATTTGCCGGCCTCTTCCTGCGCTGCCCGGTGGCGTGCGCCCGTTTGTGCCTTGCCGCGCTGGAATTCGATCATCAGCGTCTCGGTGGCGCGCGAGCGCGCACCTCTCGATGTATCGACCAGCGGAGTGGAACTGACACGGTGATACAGGTACTGCTTGCCCCCTACAAACTTCCAGCGCAGGCTGCCCTTGTAGCGTTCCGCCAGATCGCGCGCAGCCTCTACCCACTGGCTGTAGCTGGCCTGAAGGTTGGCAAGCGCGCGGCGCTGCTCGTCGTCGAAGGGAATCACGATTACCTACGAAATGGCAATACTTGCCATTTTATAGGTAATACCCTACGATTTGTCAAAATCAGGAAATTTGTAGGTAATGCGCCATACGCAGATGCACAGGGGGAGAGCTGGTGTGACAGGCGCGCGGCCGGTCACTTTGCCATATGCGCTGTCGCATCTTCCTCAACGCGATGCCAGATTTCGCCTGCCATCGGGCTGCGTGCTTCTTCGAGGATGTGGCTGACCAGTCCGACCGCGCGCGCCATCACGCCAAGGCCGCGCACCACGCGCGCATCAATGCCGAGTTCGCAGGCAATCGCGCCGATGGCTGATGTTGCGTTCATCGGCAATACCTTGGTGGTGCGTGATTGCGCTTCGGCGTGTACGGCCTGCATCAATTTCACGTAGCGGCCCGAGAAGCCGTTTTCGGCAGCGATGCGAAACAGCACCGGCACACGCGGATCAACCGGCTTGTGGATCGGATGGCCGATGCCGGGGATGATGGCCTTGCGCGCGGCAAAATCGTCGACGATGGTCTTGGCGAGTACAGCGTAGTCCGGTGCGCCGCCGGCGTCTTTCAATGCCTTGGTGAGCAGGTTGGCCACGGCATCCATTGAGCCGACGAACACGCTGCCCAGGCCCAGCAGACCCGCCGCGACTGCGCCCTGCAAGGACTCCGGCGCGCCGATGTACGTAGTGCGCGCAGCGATGGCCGAGGGCGTCATGCCGTGCTCGACCAGGGTGACGGTGATGGCGTTGAAGACGATCGATTCCTGCGGTGTCGGCAGCCGCCCGGTGAGGCCAAGAAAGCCCATGTCGCCCAGATTGACCTGCCCCAATACTTCGGTGCAGAGGTTCTTGCCGTAAACGGTGATCGAGTCAGCGGTGCTGTAGCCGGTGTCAGTGCGGATCGGTTTGGGGGTGCGGGCCATGATGAGAGTGTGGAGGAGTGGAAGCTTGAAATGAAGTGGAGGGCGAATTCGTTACGGACCACACAAAGCTGCGTTGCCGCTGCTTGACAGCCTGCAGCCGCGAGCGGCGGACCAAAGCAGAAGCTAGCAGTGTCAGGAGCAGAAGCTAGCAGTGTCAGGACTGTGGCGGTTCGATGGTCTGTCCCAGCGCGTTGTCAACGATGAGCGGTGTGTCGAAGTAACGAATCACCGGTTCGTTGCCGTACATTGCCTTGATGCGTGCACGCCAGGCGGCATCGTGACCGCGTTGCGCGGCTTCGATCGAGGGCCAGAGATAAGCGCCACCAGCCTTGCCATTGGCCGCGTCGTACAAATAATTCTTGCGCACCAGTTCAGCGTTGGCGCGCCAGGCTGTGGCGGTGGCGCGCATGCCTTCGACCACTTGTTCGCGGCTGATGCCGGCCGGTAAATCGAACAACACGAGTTCGGTGATCACGTTGGGCTCCCGGAGGGTTGCGGTGGGCGATGCGTGCAGGGCAATGCAAACGTGGCGATACGAACAGGGCGTCTACCCCTGCCGGACTGTAGCGCGTCTCAACTCTTTTTCATCGAGTCAAAAAACGCATCATTGTTCTTGGTCGCGCGCATTTTCTCCATCATGAATTCCATCGCTTCGATTTCATCCATGTTGTAGAGGAATTTGCGCAGGATCCAGGTCTTGTGCAGCAACTCGGGGCCGAGCAGCAACTCTTCACGACGGGTGCCGGACTTGTTGATCAGGATCGACGGATATACGCGCTTCTCGGCCATGCGGCGGTCGAGATGGATCTCCATGTTGCCGGTGCCCTTGAACTCTTCGTAAATGATGTCGTCCATGCGGCTGCCGGTATCGACCAGGGCGGTCGCGAGAATGGTGAGCGAGCCGCCTTCTTCAACATTGCGCGCCGCGCCAAAAAAGCGCTTGGGCTTTTGCAGAGCGTTGGTATCGAGACCACCAGTGCCGATCTTGCCACTGTTGGGCTGCACTGCGTTGTAGGCGCGCGCGAGGCGGGTGATCGAATCGAGCAGGATCACCACGTCTTTTTTATGTTCCACGAGGCGCTTGGCTTTTTCAATCACCATGTCGGCGACCTGCACGTGGCGGATGGCCGGTTCGTCAAAGGTGGAAGCCACCACCTCGCCGCGCACGGTGCGCTGCATGTCAGTGACCTCTTCGGGCCGCTCGTCGATCAGCAGCACGATCAGGATCACATCGGGATGGTTTGACGTGATCGCATGCGCGATGTGTTGCAGCATCACGGTTTTGCCGCTCTTGGGTGACGAGACGATCAGGCCGCGCTGGCCTTTGCCGATCGGCGCGACGATGTCGATGATGCGCGAAGTGAGATTTTCTTCGGCCTTGATGTCGCGCTCGAGCTTGAGGGTCTCGTCCGGAAACAGCGCCGTCAGATTCTCAAACAGGATCTTGTTTTTGGTGTTCTCGGGCGCATCGCCGTTGACTTTGTCGACTTTCACCAACGCGAAATAGCGCTCGCCATCTTTCGGCGTGCGCACTTCGCCTTCAATCGTGTCGCCGGTGTGCAGATTGAAGCGGCGGATCTGTGACGGGCTGATATAGATGTCGTCGGTGCCAGCCAGATAAGAGGTGTCGGGCGAGCGCAAAAAGCCAAAGCCGTCGGGCAGCACTTCGAGCGCGCCGTCGCCGAAGATCGGCTCCCCGCGCTTGGCCTTGGCCTTGAGGATGGCGAAGATCAACTCATGCGTGCGCATGCGGTTGGCGTTGTCGATTTCGAGGCCGACGGCCATTTCCACCAGTTCGGTAACGGGCAGGTCTTTGAGGTCGTTGAGATGCATAGAGGTGTGGGACGAGGATGTGCCAAGGCACAGGGCCGCGAGCGCGGCAAACAACAAAAAGCGGAGGGGATGCTGCGAAAAGCGCGAAAAAACCGGGGGAACTACAGAGTGCGCATCAACGCGGGCGGGGGGCAATTCGCACAGTTCGGACTACGGACGCGGAACGAAGCGCGGAACGAACGTACAGCAGGCGCGGCGGATGCAAAGACAGCTTAGGGTAAGCGCAACGCCCGCGCCGCGTCAATCACGCTGTCAGCGGGCGTTGGGGAAATACAACAAAGAGCGCTGGTCACCTGCTGGTCACCCGCTGGTCACCCGCTGGTCACCTAAGGCTGCGTGAGCAGCAGCATGACATCAATCAAACGTGGCTATCGAGAAACGCCGTCAACTGCGACTTTGACATCGCGCCGACTTTCTTGGCCACTTCCTGGCCGTCCTTGAACAGGATTAGCGTAGGAATGCCGCGAATGCCGAACTTGGCGGGGATTTCCTGATTGGCATCGACGTCCATCTTGGCGATCTTGATTTTGCCGGCGTAGGTGGTGGCCATTTCTTCGAGCACCGGGGCAATCTGCTTGCACGGGCCGCACCACTCGGCCCAATAGTCGACCAGAACGGGTTCGCCGGATTTGAGGACATCGGCTTCAAAACTGGCATCGGTGACGTGGGTGATATTGGCGCTCATGATGGGGGCTTTCGGGGGTTTGGAAATGCGGGAGGATGTGCGTTGCGAAGACTTTTGTTTCGCGCGCTGCGCCGCCGAAAAAGGTCAGCAGGCAGAGCGGGAATCACCATGCACCGCCGCCGCGTAGAGGGCAACTGATGGGCAACTGATGCAATTCGATTATGCTAACAAAATCCGCTCCAACGCGTTTTGGCTGACGCCGCACTTCTGGGCGCTTTCTGAAAATTCAAGGCTGCATGCCCCCGTCCGGCAACCCCCCGATTGAACCTGGCAAGGCTGGTCATCAACGCAGTCTGCGCCGCATCACGCTCGACGCATCGCCCGCACTATCCGCGCGCATCGCAGACTTGGTGCTAGCAGCGTTCGATACACCTGATGCGAGCAGTGCGACGTTGATCGTTGCCGATCTGCGTGCCGCCCCCGGTTTGCGGCGCGCATTCGGGATTGCCGCCGCGCGGCGCGGCCACACCCTGTGCTTGCCGCCGCGCATCATCACCACGCATGACGCGCTGGCCGAAGCCCTGCCGGGACACAGCGTCGAGCCGCCCGCGCGGCGCGCCGCGCGCCTCTACGGCATGGTGCGCGCCCACGGCTGGTATCAACGTGAATCGCTGTGGGACACCTGCGCCGCCGTGATCGCGCTGGCCGATGAACTCGGTGAAGCGCAGGTGGCAACTCTCACCGAAGGCGAGTGGCAGCGCGCGATTCGCGCGGCCTACAAACGCGGCGTGGAGTACGCCGACAGCCGCGAAGCGCGTCTGGTGTGGGAGGTGTGGCACGCTGAGTCCGGCAGCACGACGGCTGCTGCAAGTGCTGCAACTGCAGCAAGTGCAGCAAGTGCTGCAACCGCAGCAAGTGCAGCATCCACTACGGCCTCTACCGCAGAACCGCTCGCACCAACGGTTTTCAACGTGATGGCGCTGCAAGCCTTGGCCACCAACGGCTGCGGGCCGTTGTTCATGCTGAACGCCGGGCGCATGTCAGCACGCTGGCTGCACGCGTTGGAGCAAGCCGCTGCGCGCGTGCCGGTGACACTGATCGAGCTCGCGCCACCACAGTGGACGCGGCAAGTGTGGCGTGATATCGAGTCCGCTGTCGACGAGGAAGCAGCAACCAACGGAACAGCAGAAGCCTCAGCCGCGCTGCCCAGCATCCGCATCCTCGCCGCAGATTCGCTCGAAGCCGAAGCCGCAGCAGTCGAAGCGCAGGTCTGTGCCTGGCTTGCGCAAGGCACGCGCCACATCGCCTTGATCGCGTTCGACACACTGGTCGCGCGGCGCGCACGCGCCTTGCTTGAGCGCCGCCAGGTGCTGCTCGCAGATGAAGCGGGTTGGCGCCTCTCGACCACCTCCGCCGCCACCGCAGTGATGCGCTGGATTGAAGCCGTGCAGGGCGGCATGCCAAGCCGCACCGTGCTCGATTGGTTGAAGTCGCCTTTCGTGTTGAGTGACATCGAACGCAGTCAGCGCGAGACCGCGATTGCCGCCATCGAAGACGCGGTCCATCGCCACGACATCACGCGCTTTGCGCCCGCGCTGCTGCAAGCCTCAGAACTGCCACCCGACGCGATTGTCTTGATCGAGCGTCTGCTTGGAGCCGAGGCTGCATGGCCGCGCGGCGAGCAGACCTTTGACGCCTGGATGATGGCGCTCGATGCAGCGCTCGACCAACTGGGCATTCGCAGCCTGCTGGGGCGCGATGCAGCCGGGGCG
>JANNCZ010000201.1:0-3272 GCA_031387185.1 Burkholderiales bacterium | reverse complement strand
CAGCAAAGCCCTCGTGTTCCGCAGCTTTGGCGCGTTGCCATGGGACGCCATCGTGCAGGGCCTCATCATCGGCTCGTCGCTGATGGCCGGCTCGTTCCTCGCCAAGCGCTTTGTGCTCAGGATGGAGGCCGAGCGCTTTCGCTTGTTGATGGATGGCTTGCTGGTGTTGTCGGGACTGACAATGATTTGGGCGGCGCTGGCGTGACGGCGTGTCATGTCAAATCGACTCTGCACGGAGAGGGACTCACACCCGCAGGCCTGCATGTACCTCTTGCGTACACCATCAATATGTAATAACATTGTTATTATTTCTCAAGGGGGGTGGTCATGCGCACCGCTGTACGTAAAATTGGCAATTCACGTGGCGTCTTGATCCCTGCGGCCCTGCTGGCGGCATGCCGCATCGAAGACGAGATCGACCTGCGCATCGACAATGGGCGTCTGGTGATGGAGCCGGCGCGCGCGCCGCGGGCTGGCTGGTTTGACAACTTTGTCGCAAGCAAGGAAGCCGCCACCGTCTGGCCTGATGTGCTGCCTGGTGACGACAAGGATTGGGCATGGTAAAGCGCGGTGAGGTGTACTGGGTCAATCTCGACCCAACGGTTGGTACGGAAATCAAGAAGACACGGCCAGCGCTGGTGGTGTCGCCCGACGATATGAATAACGCATTGCCGCGCGTCATCATCGCCCCCATCACAAGCAAGGGCCAACCTTTGGGCTGCCGTCCCGAGATCCGGCTTCAAGGCAAACGGGGGCGCGTGCTGCTCGATCAGATTCGCAGCGTCGATAAAGTGCGCCTGACCAGCAAAATTGGCAAGGTCGATTTGGCGGTGTGGCATCCGGCGCTGCTGGAAATGCTGGCCTGAAGCTGGCTCCTGCCGCGCCAGGTTTTATTGAGCGGCTGTCCGCCGTTTGGCTTTCGCAAGCGCCCACTTGATGGTGCCATCGGACTCGACAACGTTGGCGTCAACTGTAATCACGGGCTCGCGCGCAGTGTTGATTCACCCAGCGCGCTTCCCCCCCAGCCCCCAAACAAATACAATCTTTCCATGTCCGCCTCATTCAAGCCAGCCACACGCTACGCCGCATTCGCAGCACATCCAGTGGCGAATCAGCTCGCGGCACTGTTTACAGTGCATGGAGAGATTCACCTCGCCTACCTGTTCGGGTCGTTGGCGCGCGGTACCGCGACAACGCAGAGTGACGTTGATGTCGGGATCTCGTTAGGCCGGCGCATGAACGGGGACGAGAAGGGGCAATTGATCGGTGACATCGGCGCACTGCTTGGCCGCCCGGTTGACCTGGTTGATCTCGAAGCGGCGAATGGCGCGCTTCTCGGATGCATTTTCAAGGAAGGCATCCGTGTGGTTGACGATGCGGCTGTGCGCGAACGTATTGCGGCCAATCGTGCCAATTGGCAAACCGATGTCGCGCCCTATCTGGAACGCTTGCGCGCCGAACGGCGCGCGGCTTGGCTAGGCCATGGATAAGCAACTCGTTGCGGCCAAGCTTGAGTCGTTAAGGCTTGCCATTGCGCGGGTGCGCGCTCGCACGCCCGTCAGCGTCGCAGGCCTCGCCGCCGACGTAGACGCCCAGGACATCGTTAGCTTGAATTTGCAGCGTGCCGTTCAGCTTTGCGTGGAGATCTCGTGATGCAAAATAAATCTCTTGCATCCGTGACTGTTTTTATGTACAGTTTTGGTTCGCCAAAATTCACTTTCATCGATCACCATGGCCCGCCAAGCCCCGCTGTTCAAGCACGAACTGGATGATGCCGGGATGGTGATGCCCGCGCGCGGCCGTCAGCCGTCTCCCATCTACATTGAGTCCGGTGCAGACTCTGTCTCCAATGTTGTCGAACTCAAACCCCGGCGCGGCAAACGCATCGTGTTCGGCTGGTATGGCGGCAAGTTCAGCCATCTCGACTGGCTTTTACCCTTGCTGCCCAAGTCGCACCATTATTGCGAGCCATTCGCCGGGTCGGCCGCGATTTTGCTCAACCGCGCACCCTCACCGGTGGAGACCTATAACGACATCGACGGCGACGTTGCCAATTTCTTCCGCATCTTGCGTGACCGCGCCGATGAGTTGATCCGCCTGATTGCCCTCACGCCTTTTTCGCGTGAGGAATTCCACATTGCCATTAACGGCAACGTTAAAGGGGTCAGTGACGTTGAACGCGCGCGCCGCTTCTTCATCCGCGCCCGTCAGACCCGCACCGGTCTGGCGCAGACAGCATCACTCGGGCGCTGGGCCAATTGCAAGGACACCAGCCGCGCGGGCATGTCAGGCGTGGTATCGCGCTGGCTCGGCGGTGTCGAGGGTCTCGAAGATATTGCCAAGCGCTTGTTGCGCGTGCAAATCGAGAATCGCCCGGCGCTCGACATCATCCGGCTCTATGACAGCCCTGGCACCTTGTTCTATTGCGACCCGCCGTATTTACATTCGACGCGTGGCGACAGCAAGGCTTATGGGTTTGAAATGAGCGATATTGACCACGGCGCGCTGGCACGCACCCTCGGCCAATGTAAAGGCTTGGTCGCACTGTCCGGCTACCGCAACGACTTGATGGATGAACTGTTTGATGGCTGGCACCGGTTTGATGCGCCGGCAAAAATGGCGCACTCGGTTAAACAAGCGCGCGTCGAATCGGTTTGGATGAACTACTGATCCCGCACCGCTGATTCTGCGTCACTCAGAGCGCGCGCACCGCGTGGCTCCAGGCCAGACGGTGTTGAAAGTCGGCTTTTTGCAGCCTGAGTGATTCACCCGCATCGAGCAGGAATTTGCGCCGGCCATCCTCGAGTAAAAACAGCAGGAAGCGCGAAAAGAAACTGGGCGCACTTTCAATATACAAATTAAGGCCTGCGCTGAACTCTTTGTCTACCAAGGTGCGCATGGCAGCTTGATCTGCCGCCGGCACCAGTTCATTACTGCGTACTACAAACAGCAATTCCGTCACCCCGCGCAAACGCGCTTTGACGACCGACTCCTGAACCTGCGTGACGGTCAGCGCCCGGTCCTTGACTTCAATCGCCAGCGCGAGTAACACACCTTTCCAACACTCGATATCCGCTGCCGCGCCTGACGCCGCGTCAGCTGCGTTCACGTGTCCGGACCCGATCCGGGAATACGCGCCAGTCTCCACCGCCAATGTCCGGAACGCCGCGAACACCAAGCCTTGCAATCGTGCCCCGCCTGATTTGCTGTCCAGATAATGCTCAATGCACGCCTCGCACGCGGGCAGACTCACGCGCTTGGGCACGGGATAG
>JANNCZ010000172.1:0-5184 GCA_031387185.1 Burkholderiales bacterium | reverse complement strand
GTCATCATGGTGACAATGCGGTCGAGGCCAAAAGCAATGCCGCCGTGCGGCGGTGCGCCGTATTGCAGCGCGTCGAGCAGGAAGCCGAATTTGAGTTGGGCTTCTTCAGCGCCGATGTTGAGCGCGCGGAACACTTTGCTTTGCACCGCTTCACGGTGGATTCGCACCGAGCCACCGCCCATTTCCCAGCCATTGAGCACAAGGTCGTAGGCCTTGGCGGTCGCCTTACCGGGGTCGCTGTCGAGATATTCCTCGTGGCCGTCTTTCGGGCTGGTGAACGGGTGATGCATGGCGTTCCAGCGTTTGGCTTCGTCGTCGTATTCGAACATCGGGAAATCGACCACCCAGAGCGGACGCCACTTTTCGCCCGAGAGATGGCCCTTGTCGTGGCCAACCTTGACGCGCAGTGCACCGATGGCGTCGTTGACGATCTTGGCCTTGTCGGCGCCGAAGAACACGAGGTCACCGTTCTTCGCACCGGTGCGCTCGACAATTGCCTTGAGTGATTCGGGCGAGAGGTTTTTCACAATCGGTGATTGCAGACCGGTCTCGTTCAATTGCGTGACGTCATTGATCTTGATGTAGGCGAGACCCTTGGCGCCGTAAATCTTGACGAACTCGGTGTAGGCGTCGATCTCGCTGCGTGAGATGCTTTTGTCCCCGGCGCCACCACCGGGCACGAGCATACCCACCACGCGCCCATTCGGATTGTTGGCCGGCCCGCTGAAGACCTTGAACGCGACATCTTTCATCACGTCGGTCAGCTCAGTAAATTGCAGGGTGACACGCATGTCGGGTTTGTCGGAGCCGTACAGCGCCATCGCTTCCGAAAACGCCATCACCGGAAACTGCGCGGGCAAGTCAGCGTCGATTGCCGACTTGAATACGCTGCGGATCATGCCTTCGAAAATGTCGCGAATCTCGCCTTCTGTGAGGAACGAGGTTTCGCAATCGATCTGGGTGAATTCGGGCTGGCGGTCGGCACGCAAGTCTTCGTCGCGAAAGCACTTGGTGATCTGGTAATAGCGATCGAACCCCGCCACCATCAGCATCTGCTTGAACAATTGCGGCGACTGCGGCAGCGCGAAAAACATGCCGTCGTGTACGCGCGACGGCACCAGATAGTCGCGCGCGCCTTCGGGCGTGGACTTGGTCAGCATCGGCGTTTCGATGTCAACAAAGCCTTGCTGGTCGAGATAATTGCGCACGGCGAGCGCCACCTTGTAGCGCAGCATCATGTTCTTCTGCATCTGCGGGCGGCGCAGGTCAATCACGCGGTGCTCAAGGCGCACGTTCTCGTTGATGTTCTCGTCATCGATCTGGAATGGCGGCGTCACCGCAGCGTTGAGTATCTCCAGCTCATGACACACCACTTCAATCTCGCCACTGCGGATTTTCGGATTGACCAGATTGGGCTCGCGGCGGATCACTTTGCCCACGGCCTTGACCACATACTCGCCGCGAATCTTTTCGGCATTGGCAAACATCTCTGCGCGGCCGGGGTTGCACACCACCTGGACCACGCCTTCGCGGTCACGCAGGTCGATGAAGATCACGCCGCCATGGTCGCGCCGGGTGTTGACCCAGCCATTGAGGGTGACGGTTTGGTCGAGATGCTTGGCGCTGATCAGGCCGCAGTATTCGGTACGCATGATGTGCTTCGTTCAGGTTGCTCGGTTTTACTTGGGGCAGAACACACGTTCTGCCAGAGTTTGCGCACCACCACCACTACTGCGGTGACGGCGCGCCTGGTGAAATAAAAATTGGTTGCGTCAGAGCGGTGGATATTTCGCGCCGTTGCCGTTCTTGACTGCGGCACCGTTGGGTGCAACCACGCCCATCGAAACGATGTACTTGAGAGCGGCGTCAACACTCATGTCGAGCTCGATCACATCCGTGCGCGGCAGCATGAGGAAAAATCCGGACGTCGGGTTGGGCGTGGTCGGCACATAAATGCTGACGTGCTCGCCGGGCAAATGTTCGGCGACGCCGGCGCCGGGCGCGCCGGTCAAAAACGCAATCGTCCAGGCACCCCTGCGTGGATATTCCACCAGCACCGCCCTGCGAAATGCCTGGCCATTGGGCGACAGAATCGTATCCGACACCTGCTTGACCGACGAATAGATCGACCGCACGATCGGAATGCGGTTGAGCAACAGCTCCCACCACACCACCAGGCGCTCGCCGATAAAGTTCGCGGCCAGCACGCCGGTGATGAACACCAGCAACAGCGCCATCATCAGACCGAGGCCGGGGATGTGCTGGCGCTCAACTACCTCGGGAATCATCCACGATGGAAACACGCCGTCCATCGTGGTCACAATCAGGCGGATCACCCAGATCGTGATCGCCAGCGGCAGCCAGATCAGCAGGCCAGTGATGAGATATTTTTTGAACACGGTGCTGCTGCTGCTGCTGCGGCGCGAGTAAGGAGTGGCAGGTCAGGCAGCCTTGGCATCGCCGGAGGACGAGGACGATGCGGAAGACGACGAAGACGAGGATGAGGTGCTGGCAGAGGTGCTCGACGCAGCAGAACTCGCGCTTGCCGTATCAGACTTGGCGTCGCCTTTGGACTCACTCTTGGACTCGCCCTTCGACTCAGTCTTGGTGTCTGACTTGGCTGAGGCACCTCCCTCGCTGCCCTTGCCGCCGCTCGCGCCCGCATCACTACTCTTCCCGTCTGCATCAGATTTCTTCGCTTCTTTCTTGCCGCCGTCACGAAAGTCGGTGACGTACCAGCCGCCCCCTTTCAACTGAAACGGCGGTGCCGACAATTGCTTGGTATAGGCGGCAGCGCTGCACGAAGGGCAGACGGTGAGAACCGCATCGGCCATTTTTTGCAGATGGTCCTGGCGGTGCCCGCAGGCTTCGCAGGCATAGGCATAAATTGGCATGGTGGTCGCGAAAAAACCGAAAAATAGTTGACGAAACAGAGCCTTAGATTATATCGCAAAGCAACAAAAAGCCGCCCCCACGCTCATGGGGAACGGCTTTCAGAAGCCACTCGGCCAGGTGCGGCGGTCGGTGATTGTCTGACTACGCGGGGCAGGCCAGCGTCACGCAGCCAGCGCCCTTACAGCCTCAGAACGGAATATCGTCGTCCATGTCGTCGAAGCCGCCCGCCGGCTTTTTGGCCGCAGCAGGCCGCGCTGGCGCGCCGCCACCACCACCAGCGTTACCCCCTGCATTGCCTGCATAAGCCGGGGCGCGTGCGCCGCCGCCATCGTCATCACCACCGGGCGCGCCCATGCCTTCGCGCGAGCCGAGCATTTTCATTTCATCGGCAATGATTTCTGTGGTGTAGCGATCCTGGCCTTCCTTGTCCTGCCATTTGCGGGTGCGGATGCGGCCTTCAATATAGACCGGCCGGCCTTTTTTCAGATACTGGCCGGCGATTTCGGCCAGACGGCCGAAAAAGGACACGCGGTGCCACTCGGTGGCTTCTTTTTTCTCGCCGGTCGCCTTGTCTTTCCAGGTATCGGTGGTGGCGAGGGTAATGTTGGTGATCGCCGCGCCGTCGGGCGTGTAGCGCGTTTCGGGGTCTTTGCCGAGATTGCCGATCAGAATGACCTTGTTAACGGATGCTGCCATGATTGAGTTCTCCTTCTTGAGAATTCGCGCTTGCCGCCACTTTGCGGGACTGCGGTTCGCGCATCGAAAAAGCGGCGATGAACCAGACCAACATCATCACCGCGCCAAAAACAAAGACAGATTCTACACCTGAATATTTGACCAGTAAACCACCCAGCACGCCGCCCGCCGAGAGGCCCAGCGCCTGGGTGGTGTTGTACACCCCGAGAGCCGCGCCCTTGCCCGCCGGCGGCGCAACGCGTGACACCAGAGAGGGCAGCATCGCCTCCAGAATATTGAAGGCCACAAAAAACGCGAACAGCAGAAACACTACCCACGCAAAGTGGTGTACGCCTTCAATGAAAGCGGTTTGCACCAGCGCCATCAGCGCCACCGCGCCGAGCAGCACGGCGCGGCTCTTGCCACGCTTCTCTCCCCACATGATGGGCGGCATCATCACAGCGAACGACAGCAGCACCACCGGCAAATACACCTGCCAGTGCGAGTTGACCTTGAGCGCGCCGGTCTCGACCAGCGCCAGCGGCACCACCACAAACATCGCCATTTGCACCATGTGAAGACTGAAGATGCCGATATTGAGGCGCAGCAGTTCCGGATTGGAAACGATGGACGCCAGCGATGGCCTTACCACCTCCGGCCCCGGCGCGTAGAGGGCCGCACTTGCAGGCGGTACCACCCACACCACCACGGCGATGGCCGCCAGGGCGAGCACGCCGGTCAGGTTGAAGATGCCGTCCATGCCAATCGACGCATAGAGCAGCGGCGCGCCAACCAGAGAGAGCGCAAAGGTCAGGCCGATACTCGCGCCAATCGCCGCCATCGCCTTTGTGCGATTTTCCTCGCGCGTGAGATCGGATAAAAATGCGCTCACCGCAGCCGAGATCGCGCCCGCACCCTGAATCGCGCGGCCGATCATCGCGGTGTAAATGTCGCCGGGCATGGCGGCAACGAAACTGCCGATGGCGAACAGCACCAGACCAAAAATGATCACGGGTTTGCGGCCAAAACGGTCGGAGGCCATGCCGAACGGAATTTGGAGCAGACCTTGCGTCAGGCCATAAATGCCGAGCACCCAGCCCACCAAGGTGATGTCGTAGCCCGGCAGGGTCTTGGCGTGGATGGCGAACACCGGCAGGATCAGGAACAACCCGAGCATGCGCAGGGCGAAGATCGAGGCCAGCGAGAACGCCGCGCGAATTTCCAGGGATGACATTGGCGTGAACTGCGAGGCGTGTTGCGGTGCTATCGAGGAGAGAAACCGTCCAGTATCGGCAGGCGGGCCGGGCGGTGCGGAAATGCGCGGGCGGGACGCAATGACGGCTAAATGCGCCGGCACAGAGCGCCACAACAGGCCAATCCGCTATAGTAGCAGGTTGCCCCTTTTGCACGACTCCCTGTTTCAGCCTGCACATTGACGATAGGCGCTTGCAAGCACCTGATTCTCAATGGCTATTCGGCCAAGATGCCGCGTACCGGGGTTTGAACAAGGAGGCCCGCTTTCCCTGGGCCACTTGCCGGAAACACGCATGAACGACACCATCCGCATCCGCGGCGCACGTACCCACAATCTCAAAAACATCAGCCTTGACTTGC
>JANNCZ010000099.1:0-2789 GCA_031387185.1 Burkholderiales bacterium | reverse complement strand
CCGCGCTCGAAGCCATGTGGACGCCACGTGCCTTTCGCATCGAACGTGCTCCAGCCGGTCCCGTTCATGTCGGTAATGCGCCCCGCGCCGCCCGCGAATGCGGCAGGCGGCGCGATGGTCGGCTGGCGCGAGAGGTCGCGGTTGTAGCTGTAGGTCGAGAGCGTCGCTTCCCAATCCCATGTAGCCCGGCTGTTGGTTTTAATTTGCAAGCCGTGCATCCAGTGCTGTTGCGTCGCGCGCACCGGCGCGAAGTCGGTTGCGGCGAGGGTATAGCGCTGGCCATTGACGTTGACATTGCCCGAGTAGATGGGGTTGCCCGCTGCGTCACGCACGGTGCTTGCGACGGTTCGGTCCGAGACGTTGTCCCACACACCGGCGGTGTAGGTGAGGCGCGCAGTAGGGGTGAAGTCGTAGGCGAACTTCGCTTTCAGATGATCCTGCACCGTATTGATCTGGCTGGTCGAACCAAAAATGAAACGCCCCACCGTTGTCGGCGACTGGTTGGCGACGGCGCCGGTGACCACCGTATCTGCGCCCGCTGCGGCAGTGGCGGAAAAATTTTTGGTGACGAACACCAGCGGCTGGCTCGCGCTGTCAAGCCGGTCGTAGTTGATGAAGAACGACGCGTCGCCCAGACGATTGCCCACACCGGCGGTAAATTTCTTGCCGCCAAAGCGCTCGTCGGTGCCGTAGAGCTTGAAGTTCTGCGTCGCGTACTGCACCTTCGCATAGGTCTCCAATCGCGTTGGCATGCGCGTCACGAAGTTGACTACCCCGCCCACCGCGTTGCCGGCGTAAGCGGCCGAGTACGGGCCGTAGATCACATCAACGCGCGCGATTTCCTCGGGCGTTACCAGGCCCCAGCGCGGCGTGAAGCTGTTCGAGTTGCCGAGCAAATTGGAAAGCAGGATGCCGTCAGCGTAGACCAGCGAGCGCGCGTTCACGCCGGTGCCGTTGGTGCGCGTGGCCAGCAGGGCGTGATCGAAATCGCCAATGTAGCGCTTGCGCACATGCAGCCCCGGCAAGTATTTGAGCACGTCTTCGGCGTCGCTCGCATTGATCGATTGGGTGATCTGCTCGCGCTCGATCGACTCGGTAACGGCGGGCGTTTCGCGTGAGATGGCGGGCGCCGCGCTGCGCGTTCCGATGACTTGTACTTCGGGAAGATTCTGCTGGGCGCCCGCCAAGGCAGTGATGGAAACGAGATTTGCCGCGACCAGCGCGCGCGCTGTTGCGACGGGTGAATCGGAAATGCATGTTCTGCTCCTGAAAGAGAGGCGGCCCAAGAGCCGTTCCTGGAGCGGGTCTACAAAGACATGCCTCGTAAACCGTTGGTGGGTGCGGCTCTCATGGAATCTCTTGAGGTCAAATCAGGAGATCACCCATGGGCCAGCGCCCGGTTCAAGGTTGTTTCAGGAGCGTGAAGGCGGCCCGGTGGCGGGCGGCGTGGTAACGGCGTTGCCGGACTGGAAGCAGGTCTGGCCAACGAGGATTGCGCCGCTGGATCGGGCGCTTTGGTGAAGGTGAAGCAGATCGGAAACCGGTGTCGCGCCCATCGCCGCGCAGAGCGCGCAATGCTCGCCGTGTTGCGCAGATGCTTCGACTTCATGCGCCTTGCCGCCGGCATCAATCACAAACTTCTTAACCCCGGAAGGCGTGCAGACTTCCTGCGTCAAACCACCTTCTTTGGCCATCTTCGCGTACGCGAGCACTGGCGTACCAGCTTGCAGCACGGCAACGGCGAGTACAGCGAGGAAGAATTTGAAGCGGCGAAAGAAGTTCACGGCGCAGATTCTAACGCAAGCTTTTAGGCAAGCTTTTACGCAAGCCTACAACACGTAGCGCGCGAGGTCTTCGGATTTCGACAATTCTTCAAGCCGCACATTGACGTAAGCCGCATCGACATGCAGGGTCTGGCCACTCTGCTTGCCAGCGTCAAACGACACGTCTTCGAGCAATTTTTCCATCACCGTGTAGAGCCTGCGGGCACCGATGTTTTCGGTTTTTTCATTCACGGCAAAGGCGATCTGCGCCAGGCGGCTGATGCCTTCAGGTGCAAATTCCACCTGCACGTTTTCGGTGGCGAGCAACGCCTGATACTGCTTGGTCAGCGCGGCATCGGTCGAGACCAGGATTTTCTCGAAGTCGTCGACTGAGAGCGAATCGAGCTCGACGCGAATCGGAAAGCGCCCCTGCAATTCGGGGATCAAATCTGACGGCTTGGAAAAATGGAACGCACCCGAGCCGATAAACAGCACGTGGTCGGTCTTGATCATGCCGTACTTGGTGGTCACCGTCGTGCCTTCGACCAGCGGCAGCAGGTCGCGCTGTACGCCCTGGCGCGACACGTCGGCGCCCTGCGACTCCGAGCGGCTGGCGATCTTGTCGATCTCGTCGAGAAACACGATGCCGTTTTGCTCGACGTTTTTGATCGCCAGCGTTTTGAGTTCGTCATCGTTGACCAGCTTGCCGGCCTCTTCGTCGGCCAACAGCTTGAGCGCGTCCTTGATCTTGAGCTTCTTCGATTTCTTGCGGCCCTGCCCGAGGTTGTGGAACATGCCCTGGATCTGCTGCGTCAACTCTTCCATGCCAGGCGGCGCGAGCACTTCCATTTGCGCGGCAGGCGTGGCCACTTCGATTTCAATTTCCTTGTCGTCGAGTTCGCCTTCGCGCAATTTCTTGCGGAATTTCTGGCGCGTGGCATTGTCGGTGTCGGACGCAGCCGTCTCGAAGCCAATGTCGCGCGAGGGCGGCACCAGCACGTCGAGCACGCGCTCTTCGGCCGCATC
>JANNCZ010000084.1:0-4041 GCA_031387185.1 Burkholderiales bacterium | reverse complement strand
CCGTTACCTCCCCGGCAGGCACTCTCCTGATTGCGGCGCGCCCGTTCCGCGTCGAAGGCCCCAGTGGCGGCCTCGGCTGGACCACTGCGGTGGCGATTCCCCGTGCCGACGTGCTCACCGGCATTGCCGGCAGCGTCGAGGTCACCGTCGCCATTTGCATCATCGCGCTATTGATCGCACTGTTGACCGGCTATGCCGTGCTCAAGTGGTTCAGCCGCGGTCTCGATCAACTGGTCAAGGCGGCCGACAATCTGTCGCACGAGCAGTGGGATCAACCGCTGCCGCACGGTCACAGCGTCGAGCTTGATGGCCTGGCCGGTTCGTTTGAAGCCATGGCGCGACGCTTGCGCGGCTCGGTGGAGACGGTGGCAAAGCAGAATCTCGCTCTTGAAGAATCCAATCGCACCCTCGAAGCGCGCGTCATCGAGCGCAGCTTGCAGGTCGCCAAGATATCCAATCTGGTCGAGCAGACCGATGACGGTTTTCTCGTCACCGATGCCGCTGGCGTCATCACTTATGTCAACCCGGCGTGGGAGCGCATCACCGGCTTCACCGCAGGCGAGGCGCTGGGCAACCAGCCGGGCATTCTCAAGTCGGGGCAGCACGACCACGAGTTTTACGCCAACCTGTGGAAAGTGCTCGAAGCGGGCAAGGCGTATCGCGGCGTCATCACCAACAAGCGCAAGGACGGTGCGCTCTACTACTCCGAGTTGACGATCACGCCAGTGCGCGATGCCCAGGGCACCGTCGCCGAATACGTGAGCGTCGAGAAAGACGTGACTGAGCGCGAGAAGCTGCGCCAGGAAATCAACTACCTCGCGCATTTTGACTCGCTCACCGCGCTGGCCAATCGCGCCACCCTGATGGCACGTCTTGAGAGCGCATTGCACCAGGGCAGCCGCCATTACGACAGCGGGCAGATCGTTGCGGTGCTCTACATGGACCTCAACCGCTTCAAGTCGGTCAACGACGAGCACGGCCACGACTATGGCGACGACGTACTGGCCGAGGTCGGGCGGCGCCTGCGCACCTGCGTGCGCGATGGCGATACCGTGGCGCGCGTCGGGGGTGACGAGTTTGTTGCGCTGCTGCCCAATCTGCGGCAATCGGGTGCTGCGCAAATCGTGGCCGGCAAAATCATGGCGGCGATTGCCGCGCCGGTGCGCGCGCGCGGACGGACGTTTTCAATCGGCATTGCGATTGGCGTCGCCATCGCACCGCGTGACGGACAGGACGCCGAAGAATTACTGCGCGCGGCTGATCGCGCGATGTACAAGAACAAGCGCGCCGATGCTTCGCGCTGAGCGCTTGGGCCGCGCGCCAAACACCTGGGCGCCGCACTGCGCGCTTGGGCGTCGCGCTGTGTAGCCGGGCGTTGCGCCCACCTACCTATAGCGCGATCAAGCGCCGCGCTGCCAGATCGATCAGCGCACCGCGCACGGGCTTGTCAGGCGTCAAGCCCTGCAATGCCGCGACATACGCCGCGACTTGCGCAACATTGGTTGCGCGCCGGGCATCGCCCGCCTGATCGCCCACCTGATCGCTCACCTGCGCCTTGTAGTCGAGCACCCACACGGCGTCATGGAATTCAACCACCCGGTCAACCCGTCTGACTTCCCCTTGCGCATCGGCATAGGTCATCTCGTTGCGCGCGCGCACGAACTGCTCCGGATCAAAAAAGCGCGACAGTGACGGCGCCACACAAACGGCAGACGCAGCGTCGTGCAGAGCCTGTGCTTCGCCCACATCGACACCCAGCCGCACGGCGAGCACGGCGGCATCCAGAGGCGCGGCCCGCGCATCGCGCGCATCACTGAGCGCTTGCAGCGCCAAATGCATCAGCGTGCCCGCACGCATGGCGTCGCTCTCCGTCTCGCGCAACTGACCGGTAGGCGGCACCGCAGCAGCGGTGGCTATGGCTGTGGCAACCACCGTCACGCCATCCGAACCTGAAACCAGCGGCACGCCGGAGAGCCGCTCCAGCAGCGCCTCTTCAAGTGGCATCGGCCCAAGAGCCGCATCCCCCAAGGCTTTCAGGGCATCGGCCACGAGCGCATACGGCGCATCTGCCGGTGCGCGCTCTGACGGCGCACCACTCACCACGACGATCTGCTGCGCGCGCGTCAGCGCAACATAGAGCACATTGAAGTTTTCGATTTGATCCAATGCGCTCTCGGCCTGCAACTGCTCTTGCTGCACCAATGGCGCTTCAGCGAGCTTGCCGAGCATCGAAAAATGCGACGGCGCGGGTGCATCGGGCGGCCAGACCACGAGATCGCGAAACCCGGTGTCCGCGCGCACACCGGCATTGGTGCCGAGCAAAAACACCACAGGCGCTTCCAGGCCTTTGGCCGCGTGAATCGTCATCAGGCGCACCGCGTCTTCGCGCGCGGCGGTGCCTTCGTCCGGTGCTTCCTGCTCGGAGCCTTGGGCCATGCGCCGCAGCTCGTCGAGAAAGCGCGGCAGGCTCGGGAAGCGGCCCGAGTCCACATTGAGCGCGAGCTCGATAAAGGCGTCAAGATTGGCCAGCACTTGCGCGCGTTGATGCAGTGGCACGGCGGCGGCGTAGCGCGTGCGCGCATCGGCGTCCGCGAGGATGCGGTCGAGCAGATCGTGGACCGGCAACACGCCGGCGAGCGACTGCCACGCGGCGAGCAAGTCGCGCGCGCGCGCGAGGGTGGCCGGCAATGCGGTGCCGTGCATCAGCGCGGGCCACCAGCCAGCGGTGGCATTGTTTGCCGCTGCGCCATGGCCGTCCCTGGCGGCGCTTGCCTCGCCAAACGCCACGTCCTCAGTGCCCGTGCCGCTCGCATCGCGCCGCTCACGGGCCAGCGCAGCCAAGGTCATCAAGTCCTCGTCCGTCGCGCCCATCAAAGGGCTTTTGAGCACGTGCGCCAGCCACAGATCACGCGCGGGGGTCATCAACAGATTGAGCAAGGCGGCAAGATCGCGCGCTTCGAGTGCGTCGAGCAGACCGCCAGCGCGCGCGGTGATAAACGGGATGCCAGTCTCGCGCAAGGCCATTTCATACGCCGCAAAATCGCGCCGCCGCCGCGCGAGCAGCAGGATGTCCGCCGCGCGCAGCGGGCGCGGCACGCCGTCAGTGCGCACCACTTCCTGCGCGAGCAACTGGCGAATCCGCTCTGCCACCTGCGCGCCCTCGGCGAAGGCACGCTGGTCATCATCGTCCGGCGCGGCTTCGAGCAACGGATTGCGCAACGGCCCTTCGCGCTTTGGGCGCTTGACGTACTCCGCCAGCGGCAACAGCTCGACACGCCCGGGCTTGGCGCTGTCAAACGCGCTGTGCTCGTGAAAATGGGTGTAGGCCGACACGCGCTGCTGCACCGTGCGAAACAAGGTGTTGACCAGCGCGACGACGGCGGGCGCGTTGCGCCGCGTCTGGTTTTGTTCAAAGCGGCGCGCACCATAGTGGGTGGCCAGCCACTCCCCCGCCGCATCAAACAGGCGCGCGTCAGCACGGCGAAAGCGGTAGATCGACTGCTTGGGGTCACCGACGATGAACACCGAGGGCCGCGAGGTGTCGTCACCATAGGCGTCGAACCAGCCCTGCAAAGCCTGCCACTGCACCGGATTGGTATCCTGAAACTCATCAATCAACACGTGGCGGATGCGCGCGTCGAGGCGTTCGTGGAGGTAGGCGGCAATGTTGCTGTCAGTGAGCAGACGGCGCGCCAGCGCTTCGATGTCGTTGAAGGCGATGCGGCGGGATTCGCGCTTGAAGGCATCGAGTTCCTGCTGCAAGGCGGTGCCGCAGGCGAACACATCGGCGTTGAGCGCGAGTGTGCAGGCGGCGCGATACGACTCGCGCGCCGCTTGCCACGGCGCGGCCAGCGCGGCCAGACGCTCAGCGAACGCGTGCGCCGCTTCGCTGCCCCAGCCCTTGATCGCGGTCTTGGTGGGCTGGCTTGCGCGCGCCGCACCATCACTCTTGAACAGTATCTTGCCAACACCGTCGAACAGGGCGTCGAGCAAACTGCTGCGCGCGGCACCGCTTGCCTTGCCCGGCGTTGCCGGACTTGC
>JANNCZ010000013.1:0-3071 GCA_031387185.1 Burkholderiales bacterium | reverse complement strand
TGTCGTCGCTGCGGCCCGAGTAGGTGTAGCTGCCGTCTTCGTTGCGCACGTATTTGTCGCCGCTCTTGGTCCACGCACCCTGGAAGGTCTCGCGCGATTTGTCGCGATTGGCCCAGTACATCAGCGCGGCGCTTGGCCCCTTGATGTAGAGGTCGCCGGTTTCGCCGTCGGGCACCGGGTGGCCCTCCTCGTCGCGCAGTTCAATCGTGTAGCCCGGCACCGGCCAGCCGGTGGTGCCATAGCGCACGCGGCCCGGCGCGTTGGACAAAAAGATGTGCAGCATTTCGGTCGAGCCGATGCCGTCGATGATCTCGACCCCGAAGTGGCGCGTGAAACGCTCGCCCAGATCAGCCGGCAGCGCTTCACCGGCCGACGACACGAGACGCAGCGCCGTTTTGTTTCGCGCCGGCAGATTGGGCGACGCGAGCATGCCGGCAAAGCCGGTGGGCGCGCCGAAAAAGACTGTGGGCTGGTGATCGATCCAGCGTTTGAAGGTGGCGTCCGGTGTGGGCCGCTCGGCCATCAGCACCGTGGTGGCCCCTACGTTCATCGGGAACGACAGGCCGTTGCCGAGGCCATAGGCGAAGAACAGTTTGGCCGCCGAGAAGCAGATGTCATTCTCCTTGAGTTCGAGCAAAGCCGTGCCGTACAACTCCGCCGTCCAGTACAGATTGCCGTGCGTATGCACGGTACCCTTGGGGCGGCCGGTTGAGCCTGACGAATAGAGCCAGAAGGCGGGTTCGTCCGGCCCGGTGGGCGCCGGATTGCTATGCGGCAGTTGGGCCGAGACAAAACTGTCCAGGCTCACACCATTGCGCGGCAGGGGGCCATTGGCATGCGAGACGATGAGTTGTTTGACATCAGCCTTGATGTGCGCCGGGGTTTGCTCCAGCGCGGCTTGCAGGGTGGGCAGCAAGGCCCCCGACACGAACACCGCCTGCGCGCGGCTGTGCTCAAGCATGTAAGCGTAGTCGTCTGCCGTCAGGAGCGTGTTGACCGCCACCGGCACCACGCCTGCGTAGAGCGCTCCCAGAAAAACCACCGGCCAGTCGGCGCAGTCGTGCATCAGCAGCAGCACGCGCTCTTCGCGGCGCACACCCGCCGCCTGCAACGCAGCCGCCGTGCGTCGCACGCGCCCGGCAAGGTCACCGTAACTCAGTGTGCCGTAGTCGTCGATGAAGGCGGTCTTGCCGGCCCGCCCGCCATTGCGTTCAATCAGGTGCTGCGCAAAATTGAATTGCGCCGGTGGCGGTGCGATGGGTCTGCTGGTGGTGCTCGTCATGGTTGTCTCCGGAATTTTATTTTTTTGTTTATTGGGGGTTAGCGGGTGAAGTCGATGCGGCCATCAGGCAGCAAGTAGAGCACCAGCGCGCGGCCACGGCTCACGGTGGGGCGGTGCGCGCTGCCCGGCGCGCACACCAGCCAGCCGGCGGGACGCCCATCAAACAGTGCGCTATCGCCGTCTTGCGGCAGGATCAGGTCAATTTCGCCCAGCGGGTGCGCGTGGTGTGGTCCGGCGATGTCTTTCATGTCGACCACGTCCACCGAGAAGCCATGCAGGTCAGGGGCGGGCTTGAATGGGCGGCCATAGCGGATGCCGCCGCCTTCGCGTTCGCACAGCCAGCCCTCGGCGGCACCGGTTTCGCAGGCATGCTTGAGGGCGGTGTAAGTCGCGCTGCCGGGGCCGTGTTCCGCGTTCAGCCAGGCATCCAGTGTGGCGTCAAGCGGGCGACCGGCGATTTGCGCGGTCAATCCGGCAATCGTGTCACGGAAAGATTCTTTGGTTACCGTAGTCATTGGATGCCTCAATTGAATGCCGGATAGCGATGACGAATGCCGGATAAGTCTTGCGATAAAGCGAAAGATGCAGTATCGTGCTTGAAATAAATATTAATGCACAATAATTCCCATGTCAAGCAATATATTGCATAAATCATTGCACCACCCCCGCAACCCCGCCAATCACATGCTGTCCAAAGCCACTCACCCTGCGCGCGCGGCCCCGGCCAAAACAGCCAAAACCGCCAAAGCGCTCAAAGCGGCCAGTGCAGCCAAGCGGGTGCCTGCTCCGGTGCCGCCATCAGCAGCGCTCCTGGCCGGCAGCGGCAAGCACCCATTCCTCGAAGGCCTGGGCGAGCGTGTACGCAACCTGCGCGCACGCCAGGGCATGACGCGCAAGGCGGCAGCCCTGGCGGCAGATGTGTCGGAACGCCACTGGGCCAATCTCGAATACGGCGTCGGCAACGCCTCGATCATCGTGTTGCTGCAAGTAGCCGGCGCGCTGCATTGTTCGCTGGCCGAACTGGTTGGCGACGTGACCACCTCATCGCCCGAGTGGCTGATGTTGCGCGAATTGCTGGAGAATCGTGACGACGCCACACTGCGCCGCGCGCGCGTGGCGGTCGGCGAACTGCTCGGCACCGGCGGCGGCAATGCCGCGCGCAGCCCGCGCATCGCGCTGATCGGCCTGCGCGGTGCAGGCAAATCGACGCTGGGGCAAATGCTCGCCGATGACCTCGGCTTTCCGTTTGTCGAACTCTCCGGCGAGATCGAAAAATTCGCCGGCTGCAGCGTCGCCGAAATCCAGGCGCTGTACGGCGTCAACGCCTACCGCCGCTATGAGCGGCGCGCGCTCGAAGAAGCCATCCAGATTTATCCCGAGGCGGTGCTGGCGATTCCCGGCGGCCTGGTGTCCGACGCCGCCACCTTCAACCAGTTGCTCGCCCACTGCACCACCGTCTGGCTGCAGGCCGACCCCGAAGACCACATGCAGCGCGTCGCTGCACAGGGCGACCTGCGCCCGATGGCCGCGAGCCGCGAGGCGATGGAAGATTTGAAGCGCATCCTGGCCGGGCGCGCGGCGTTTTATTCCAAGGCCGAGTTCACCCTCAACACCAGCGCGCAGGCGCTCGAACCCTCGTTTGCCGCGCTGCGCGATATCGTGCGCGGGGCCTTGCAACTCCCGCCGTAAGTTTGCAGTGCAAGCTCGGCAAAATCTCTACGCATGACGAAACATCCAAATGCTTGCACTGGGGTGTATTGAGGGCCGCGTATGATGTGCCGACTGTTGC
>JANNCZ010000075.1:0-1964 GCA_031387185.1 Burkholderiales bacterium | reverse complement strand
TTTCACCAAACCCGCCAGACCACCGCTGACCGGATCGGCGCGCTCGCTCATGGCACCAAAACCGAAGCGGCCATCGAGACGCGACACCGTGACCAACAGCGCGGTGGACTCGCCACTGGCGCCGGCCTTGCGCAGCGCGGGGCTGGCTTGTTGCATCAATTGCAGAGCACGTTGCAAGAAGCGTTCGTCGCAACCCGCCGCAGGCGCTAGCACCAGCAAGGCGTTGGGCTTGCCCGCGCGCGCGCCGGTAAATTTATGTTCGACACCGCCACGCTGCACGGTGAGGCGTTTTGCCTTGAGCAAGGTTTCGACATGTGCGGCGAGGGGCGAACCATCGTCCACCAGCCACACGTGCGCACCGGCGGGCAACTGTAAGGTCTCGCGATGCTCGTGGGGTGACAGCGTCACCGGGCGCACTACCTGGCGCATCACGGTTTGCTGCGCGGCGCGCGCGATGACCGGGGCGGATGCGGCCGGCATCACCACTGCATCTGTCGAAACAGAACTGCCCTGCGGCCCGGCCAGAAAATCCACCATCTGCTGCAAGGTTTGCAGCGAACCCAGATGCGCCGGCTTGATCTCCGGCGCGCCGGGCAACTGGCTGCGCAACGCCGCCATGATCTCAACGCGCTTGATCGAATCAATGCCGAGATCGGCATCGAGGCCCATGTCGAGACTGAGCATATCGACCGGGTAACCAGTCTTCTCCGCGACCACAGCGAGCAGCACGCCGGCGATATGTGCGCTGCTCGTTGTGGCAGGTGCAGTGGCGGCGGAAATGGCGAAAATGGCGGCGGTCTGCGCAGGCGCGGATGGCGCAGCGTGCGGCACGGGCTGCGTTGCGCTCTGCGACGAACCTGCAGCGAGAAAGTCAGCAATCTGCTGCAGTGTCTGCAAAGCGCCGAGGTGCTCCGGTTTGATTTCCGGCGCGCCAGGCAACTGGCTGCGCAATGCCGCCATGATCTCAACGCGCTTGATCGAGTCGATGCCGAGGTCAGCATCAAGACCCATGTTCAGATCGAGCATCTCGGCCGGGTAGCCAGTCTTGTCAGCGACGACGCCGAGCAATACTTCGACGATGCGGGCACTGCCTGCGCCGGCGTTTGCAGTGGTGGCGGCAGGCAACGCGACCGGCGCGAAAGCCTGCATCGGGGCAGCGGCTGCGGGTGAACCAGCCGCAAGAAACCCGACGACCTGCTCCAGCGTCTGCAAACTGCCCAGATGTTCGGGCTTGATCTCGGGTGCTTGGGGCAGCCGGCCACGCAGCGCGGCCATGATCTCGACGCGCTTGATCGAATCGATGCCGAGGTCGGCATCCATGCCCATGTCTAGATTGAGCATCTCGATTGGATAACCGGTTTTGTCGGCAACGACTCCGAGCACCGCTTGTTCGATAGCACTGCGGCCGGCAGATGCTGGCGCACCGGTTTGCGCAGGCACAACGGACGCAGCTGTTACTGGGGCAACCGCTCGCTGCACCACCGGCACCGGCATCGCAACCGACTGCATCGCCGGCGCGGGGGCTGCAGGGGTGTGGGCTGGCGCGTAGTGTGCGGCAACCGGTGCACCACCATGCACGCCCAACAACGACATCATGGCGCGCCGCGCTGATTCCTGCCCCTCCAGAAACTGCTTGTGCAGTTGCGCGGTTTGTTCCTGCAGGCGTTGCAGCGCGAGGATGCCCTCTTGCGCCGCGCGCAAGGCGGCGGGCAATTCGGCACCGGAAACGGATGGAGACGGCGAGCTTGGCTGCGCGGGTGGCGTCATGGACATGCTCTGGGGAGGGACGAATGCAGCAGGTGCGGCCTGAATGGAGGAGGCGACCTGAACCGAAGGTGCAGCACGCGGCGGCGCTGGCGGACGCACAGCGTGCGGCGCGCGATAGTTTGCGCCGCTGATCGCGACCGTCAGCGCGGGCTTGCCGTTGCGGACACTGGCGGGCGCCGGGGCGTTTTCCCAGCTTG
>JANNCZ010000074.1:0-2506 GCA_031387185.1 Burkholderiales bacterium | reverse complement strand
GTGTCTTGATGCGGCTGTAGTAATGCACAAAGTCCGCCCTAAACCCTTCGCCCATCGCGGTATCCGCTTGCAACGCGGCAACGGCATCCCCCAGCGTGGCCGGAATGCGCTCGATGCCGGTGCCAGTGGCGCTGCCGGCCTCGGCATAGGGCGCTTCTGTGGCAAGAGGCGGCGTGCGTTTGTGGGCGATGCCATCGAGGCCGGCGTAAATCTGCGCTGCCATGTAGAGATAGGGATTGGCGGCGGGTTCACCGAGCCGGTTTTCAATGCGTGTCGCTGCGTCGCCGGCAGTGCCAATCACACGCAGCATGGCGCCGCGATTGTCGCGGCCCCAGAGAATCGATTGCGGTGCCAGCGCGTTGGGCCGGAAGCGCCCGAAGCCGTTCGCAGTGGGCGTACACAGCACCGTCATTCCCGCCGCGTGCTCGAGCAAACCGGCCAGATAGTGCGTACCCTGATCCGACAAGGTATGGCGCGCTTCGTTGGCCCGGGTACGGGGCGCGGGGTGCTCGCGCATGAAGGCGTTATGCCCGCTTTTGGTCTGCGCCAGCGATTGATGCAGGTGCCAGCCGCTCGACATGATGTTCTCGAAAGGCGGTCGGCACATGAAAGTGGCGTGGTAACCGGAGCGGCGCAAGGCTTGTTTGACCGCGCTGCGGAACAGCACCATATTGTCGGCAGCGGAGAGGGCATCGGTGGCGTCAAACACGGCTTCGACCTGGCTCGGGCCCAGCTCAATTTCGAGCGAGCTGAGCGGCAGGCCCAATGCCTGCGCCGTGTGCTGCACGATGCGCAAGGGCGCTTCGGCCATGTCGAACCAGTTTTCCGACAGCAGGTTATAGCCGGGGTGAATCAGGTCAACGGCGGGTGCGGTGCCGGGCCAGGCGGCGTTGTGCGGGTCGAGTTCGGCACCCTGCAGCGGGTCGCGCAGGCGGTAGATGTGAAATTCGACCTCGAGGCCGCACACCAGACCGAAGCCCTTCTGCGCCAACTGCGCGAGCGCGAGCTGCAACTGGCGGCGCGTGTCGAACACCACTGGCGCGCCGTCCGGAAACACGGCCTGACATTGCAGCCAACCGGTCTTGTCTGCCCAAGGCAATACCTTGTAACTGCCTGGCACCGGCATCAACAGCAGGTTGTTGGCGCATGCGAAACCGGGCAGTTCAGCCGCGATACCGGCATCGAACACCTTGAACGCGGTGCGGTCTGACGTGTCCTTTAGCATCAGGGTACTCACCATACCGACGCCGGTGCGCAGAGCCTTGATCGCCGCTGCTGCGGTGAGCGTCTTGCCGCGCAACATGCCGTGCACGTCGCACCAGGCGAAGCGCACCAGCTCGACAGCGCTCGATTGGATCAGTGCAGCAATTTGCTCTGTGCCATCAGGGGCGTCAGCGCTCACGGCTGGGACTGGCCTTGAAGTTGGGTCTCGGCCTGGGGTTCGTCTCGGCGCTCGCCCTGATTCCGAGACTCGCCGTGGTTCGTTCCGTGGGCCTCGCAATGCCCTTGAACCTGCGACAGCGCGGCGTCCCACGGCGCATTGGCACGCTTGCCATTCACGGCCGCGTGCCACCATGCTTCCCACTCGTGCGCGGGAGCAATGCCATCGACCGTATCGGGCCCGATGCGCTGCGCCGCGACCTCGGGCTGCGCGAAGCCGGGCGGCAACTTGCCGGCCTCCACATCGTCAATCGCCTTGAGCAGGGTGCGGCGGTTGGCCATGATGGCCACGTCGGTGGTGCCGAGGTGTTCGCGCGTGCGATCCTGAATCGCGCCCATGCTCTCGCAGGCCCACTGGTCGTGTACGTTGATGTCGTCCTCGCCCATGCCCAGATAAGTGCGCTTGACTTGCTCTTCCGGATTGAAGCCCCAGTGATTGTGGCGGCCCGCTTTGGGAATGTAGTCAGGCAGGCTGATGGCGCGCAGGCGCTGGTTGCGCATCGCGTCCTTGTCGACTGCGCCCGCAAAACTGGTGAACACCGAGTACCAGTAGGTGTGGGTGTCATCGACCGGCACATGCATCTGCGTGATGGTCATGGTTTCCGAAAGCGGGATCACGAAGGTGTGCGGGAAGATCGCATTGGTCACACGCACGTGCGTAAGCACCTCCGTCATCGGGCGCAATGCCGTGAGACGCATGCCGTAGGGCATAGGCTCAACACTGATCCTGGGCTGATCGAACTCACGCATCACCCGCGTCATCGGCCAACGCTCGCCATTGATATCGCCCGCGCTGGCACCGCGAAACTGGCGACCATATGTGTCGTCGAGCGATTCGTCGTTAAAGAAACGGTGCAAAAAAGATGCGTGCGCCGGATCTACCCCGACCTCAAATGCTTGCAGCCAGTTGCATTGCCAGAGACCTTTGAACGCGAACGTGTGGGCGCCGGGCGCGGTGAAGCAATCGAGGGCCGGAAACGCGGGCGGTATCGGGGCCGATGCGCGGCAGGAGTTCGTGTTGTGCAGCTTTCTTCAAACGCTGGGGCTTAACGGAAGCGTGTGGGGG
>JANNCZ010000053.1:0-12735 GCA_031387185.1 Burkholderiales bacterium | reverse complement strand
GCGGAAGTAACGCCCCATCGCCGTGTCCGGCCCGGTGCGGGTAAGCAGTGTGTTGTCGGCGGCGCTGAGCATGCGTGATCCTCAATTCGATGCAAGCATATAACGATCATCGCATAGCGCGGGCAAGCGCAGGTACCGTTGCGTGCGCGGTGATCTGTGCCACGCTTGTGCGATTGACGCAGACGGCACCCATCACGCGCTCAATTCCGCTTTCAATAGTCTGATGTAGTCAAGCGCAATGCGGCGCGGGGTCAGCGCACCAGTACGCTGCCTGGGGCGATACCAGGTAGGTGCCCAGTTGAGCGCGCCGAGCAAGAGCAGGCGCAGCGTGGCGCGGCTTTGCTTATCGCGCAGGCGTGCAGGCAAGGGCAGCGCCGCGATCAGGTCGATGAACTGGCGTTCGTACCCATCGCGCAATGCAATCAATGCAGGTGACGCCGCAGGCACATCGGCCGGCTGCACGCTGATGACGACCTTGGCATAGGCGCTGCGCGCGAGGAGGGATTCGAGATGGGCGACGCAAGCCGCTTCGAGACGTGCCCACGGCTCGGTGGCGTTCGTGAGAGCCATGGTTACCGAAGCGTTGATGCGGCGCACTCCTTCGGCATACACGGCGACCAGCAGCGCATCCTTGTTGGCGAAGTGATAGTAGAGCGAGCCGGGCAGCATCCCTGCCACTTTCACAATATCGCGAATCGACGCCGCCTGAAAGCCCTTGGCGGCAAACAGTGTCGCGGCGGCATCAAGAATGTGCGGCAAACGGTTATCGGCGCGTTTTGCTTTGGGCTGCAACCGGTGGGCGCGAGGGGCGTTGACCTGTGCTCCCTTTGCCTGCGATGCGCGCGCACGCGCTGCCGTTGCCTGCGCCACCCTACTCCGCCTTCACGCCGACATCGCGTACCAGCTGCCGCCAGGTGGCGAAGTCGGAGGCAAGCTCGCTCGCCAGGGCGGCGGGCGTTGTCCCGGTAGGGCTCAAACCGAGCGCGCGCAGGCGCGCCTGCATGTCGGGCGTGTTGATGATCTTGACAATTTCGCTATTGAGGCGCGCGACGATGCCGGCAGGCGTAGCGGCGGGCACAAAGATGCCATGCCACGAATTGCCAACTACACCATTGGGGTCGAGCGATGCATCGAACTCGGTCAGCGTCGGCAGATCGGGCAGGCTGGCAATGCGCTCGGTGCCGGAAATGGCGAGTGCCTTGATCTTGCCGCCCTTGATGGCCGGCACTGCGGTAGTTGAGGCTTCGAGATAGAGGCTGACCACGCCGCTCATCACGTCGGCACCCGGGCTACCCTTGTAGGGAATGTGATTGAGCTTGATGCCGAGGCGTGAGGCGAGGGTTTCGAGCGCGACATGCGGCTGCCCACCGGCGCCGGTCGAGGCGTAGTCGATCTTGCCGGGGTTGCGCCTGGCGTAGTCGACGAATTCCTTCATCGAGTTATACGGCGCATTCGGCGTGGCGGTGATGATGTGCGGCACCTGCAAAATTTCGGTCACGGCGCGAAAGTCGCGCAGCGCGTCGTACTTGGCATTGAGATGCAAGTGCGGGCCGATGGCGAGCACGCCCTTCACGGTGAACAGCACACTGTAGCCGTCGGCGGGCGCGGCGGCGGCGGCCTCAGCACCAATCATGCCGCCGGCGCCAACACGGTTGTCGATCACCACCGGCTGCCCCAATGCTGGCCCGAGGCGCTCGGCGAGCAGGCGCGCCACCACATCGGGCGAGGTGCCCGGACCGTGCGGCAGGATCAGTTTGATGGGCCGGTTCGGGTAGGTGCCCTGCGCCAACACAAGTGACGGCGTACTCGCTGCCAACACAGCAAGGCAGGTCACGACAATCTGGAAACAACCGAAAATGCTAAGCGTGCGCCTGCGGTTCATTGGCGTATCTCCCCTGGATCGACCTGCGTGACATTCACGTGATTCAAACCGGCTCCACCCGGCTCCAACCCTGCGTCGAGAGCCTGCCACCTGTCCTGGTTCAGCCCGCAATTGGCACGGGCGCGGCACCCGCAAGGCGCTACTTCGGTGCGGCGATGTTTTTGCGCAGATCCAGCTGCGCCTTCAACAATTCGACCACCGGCTTTTTGGCAGCCCTGATCGTGAGCACATAGTCGCCGGTTTCTTTCACGTTCACTGTCATGACGTTGCGCGCAATAAAGGGCTGACCCGGTACGTTGTCGCGCGTGCTGGTGTCATTGACATTGAACGACGCGGTCTGCACCGGTGCGCCATTGAAGCTGAGCACCGCCGCGTATTCGTTCCAGGCGCCCGGCGTGCCGCCGCTGCCAGGCAACTCGGCGCGCAAGTTGAGCGCGACCGGATTCATTTCGGGGCCGAGCGTGACGGTGAGTGGCGCATAACCGCCCTCGGCTTGCGGCTTGAGATCGAAACTCACCACCTTTTCGCCGGTGACGAAGGCGTCGCAGGCGGCCAGCAACACAAGCACGAGCACGGCAATACTGGCAGTCCGTGCACGGGTGAACAAGTGTCGAGTCATCTTTTCAGGCAGCAAGGGGGTACCGTGACATTGCATGCGCGTCGCGCAGCGTCACTCAAAATGGCCCATCAAAAAGGCCCATGGGCGAGCCACTTCTCCGCCTGGTCAAGGCGATCCATGCCCCAGAACGGCTCGCCGTCGATGATCAGGTAAGGGCTGCCGAACACGCCCTTGGCAATCGCGGTGTCGACTTCATTTTTGGTGCGCTCTTTGACAGCAGCATCCTGCATGCCTGCCGCAGCTGCGGCCGCGTCAAAGCCGCATTGCGCCGCAGTTTTGACGACATTTTCCGCATTGGCGATATCGAGGTCATCGACAAAGTAGGCTTTATAGAGCGCAGCGGCAAGCTGCTTGGCGCGCGCAGCATCCTGCCCGTCAGCCCAGTAAAACGCGCGCGCCGCCGCCACGCTGCCGATCGGGAAGTTCGACGGCACCTTGATCGGGATGCCGTGGAAGCGCCCGGTGCGCACAATGTCGATACGCGCGTAGTCGCCCTTGAGCGGCACGTTGGGCGTCGGCACCACGCCGTTGACCTTGTACACCGCACCAAGCAGAAAGGGCCGCCAGATGGTGGTGCGCCCGTATTTCGCGGCGAGCGCTTCGACGCGAGTCGATGCCAGATAACCGAAGGGGGACGAGAAGTCGAACCAGAATTCAATGGGCGCGGACATGCGGTGTATCTCCGGGGGCTACATGATTGGGGTTGTACGGGGTGGCCGTAAAAGGTAAATAAAAGGGGTCAGACCCCTTTTATTTCCTTTTATTTGACCCCGTTTTTTTACATGCGCTCGAACACCCCGGCGATACCCTGCCCGCCGCCGATGCACATGGTGACGATGGCGTAGCGCTTGCCGGTGCGCTGCAATTCGTAGATTGCCTTGACCGTGAGGATGCAACCGGTCGCGCCAATCGGGTGACCCAAGGCAATCGCGCCGCCATTCGGGTTGACACGTGCCGCATCGAAGCCGAGTTCTTTCGACACCGCACACGCTTGCGCGGCGAAGGCTTCGTTTGATTCGATCAAGTCAATGTCGCTCATTTTGAGGCCGGCGCGCTCCAGCGCCATCTTGACCGCCGGCACCGGGCCCATGCCCATGATCTTCGGATCGACGCCCGAGTGCCCGTAAGCGAGCAGACGCGCCATCGGTTTCAAGCCTTTTTTCTCGGCGGCACTGCGCTCCATCAACACCACGGCGGCGGCGGCATCGTTAAGGCCAGAGGCATTGCCGGCGGTGACGCTGCCGTCTTTCTGGAACACCGTTTTCAACTTGGCCATACCGTCCAGCGACGCATCGCCGCGCACATGCTCGTCGGTGTCGAACTGCAGCGGGCCTTTTTTGCTCTTCAGTTCAATCCCGAGGATCTGGCTCTTGAAATGGCCGGCGTCAATCGCGGCCTTGGCACGGCGGTGCGATTCGACCGCGAAGGCATCCTGCTGATCGCGCGAAATGCCGAACTGCGCAGCGACGTTTTCGGCAGTGACGCCCATGTGCGTGGTCTCGAACGGGTCGGTGAGCGCGCCGACCATCATGTCGATGGGGGCCGTGCCGTGGCCCATGCGTGCACCCCAGCGCAGGTTGGGCATGCCGTAGAGCGCGCGGCTCATCGACTCGGCACCGCCGGCGACGGCGGCATCGGCGTCGCCGAGCAGAATGCTTTGCGCGGCGCTGACGATGGCCTGAAAGCCCGAGCCGCACAGGCGGTTCACAGTGAGCGCGGGCGTGGTCTGCGGCAGCCCGGCGTGGATCATCGCGACGCGCGACAGATACATGTCGCGCGGCTCGGTGTGCACCACGTTGCCGAACACCACATGGCCGATGTCGGCGCCTTGCAGACCGGCACGCGCCACCGCTTCTTTGGTTACGCGCGCAGCCAGATCGACCGGCGCGAAATCCTTCAGGCTGCCGCCGTAATCACCGATGGCAGTGCGCACACCACTGACGACCACTACTTCACGTTTGCTCATGTTTGTTCTCCGTTATCAAGTCAAATAGAAATGCTGCTGGGACTTCACTCAAGAATGGCTCCTACCAAGGGTTTTGGCCGTATGTACTCCGTAGAAGTCCAATCCATGCGCTTCTTGGCGCGATCACGAACTCGAGTTTCATTGTCGTTCATTGTCGTTCATTGTCGTAAACGCGACAATTGCTGTTTTTACGACAATCAACGACAACGGCTCGATCAACGTCTCAGTCCTGCGCAGGAATCACAGGCCCGCGCGCCCGCCACTCGCGTCAAGCACCATACCGGTCGAATACGACGACTGGTCTGACGCCAGCCAGAGAATCGCTTCAGCCATTTCCGCCGGCTGGCCACCACGCCCCATCGGCACCACACTTGCCGATTGATTGAACTTGTCCGGCTCGCCGCCGGTCGCGTGAATGCCGGTGTCGATGATGCCCGGGCGCAGCGCGTTGACGCGAATGCCTTCGCCCGCCACTTCACGCGCGAGACCGAGGGTGAACACATCAATCGCGCCTTTGGCCGCCGCGTAATCGACATAGGTGCCGGCGGCGCCGATGCGCGCCGCTGCCGACGAGATGTTGATGATGGTGCCGCCCGCGCCGCCATGTTTTTTGGACATGCGCTTGACGGCTTCACGCGCGCAGATGAACGAGCCGATGACGTTGATATCGAACATGCGCTTCCAGCGTGCCACACTCATCTCGTCAAAACGCGACTTCAGGTCGACCACGCCGGCGTTGTTGACCAGGCAGGTAAGTTTGCCCAACTGCTTGTCGCAAGCCTCAAACAGTTTGAGCATGTCGGCCTCAACCGCCACGTCGCCCTTGACGGCGATGGCGCGGCGGCCTTTGGCCTGCACTGCCTTGACCGTCGCGTCTGCGGCAGACTGGTTGCTGGCGAAGTTGATCGCAACATCGTAGCCGCGCCCGGCGGCGAGAAGTGCGGTGGCGGCGCCGATGCCGCGGCTGCCGCCGGTGATGATCATGATCTGGCTCATACGTCCCCGCTAGGGTTCAGTGACTGGTTGGTGGATTGTGTGGTTTGGCCCGCGACCAGCGGCGATTGTATCGCCAGTCAATATCGGTTACCCGCCGCTTGATCCGCGTCATAGTCTGTTCGCCCCAACTGGCACGCAGCACACCCGATGGTCGCGCAGCTACCGCCTCCTCAAATTTGCTCAAACTTAGGTTGTTTACATATGATTCATATTATCCATTTGTTGCCAAATATAGTAGTATTATTAAACAATTAGGGAATGACAAACGAGAAAGTGAGGAGGATCATATGCCGCTGACGAGAGAAGAACTCGGTCGACGCATTCGCTCGGCGCGTGAGAGTTGCGGTCTCACGCAGGAACAATTGGGCGAACCGGCGAATTTAAGCCGCCTCGCGGTCGGCCAGATCGAGTCCGGCGCGCGATCCGTTTCCAGCCTGGAACTGGATCGCATCGCTTACGCGGTCGGGCGCGATATCAAGTCGTTTTTTGCTGATGCGTTTGTCGAGCAGGATGCGCTGGCTGCGCTGTTCCGGTCGGATGACGAGCTGGCCCAGCAGGCTGAGCTGGTCAAGGCTTTGCAGGATAGTCTGGCCTTGGGGCGGGAGATGACCACGCTGGAGCGTTTGCTTGGGATTGACCGGGCGCAGTTGCTTACTGCCACTTACGATCTGCCCGTGCCGAAGTCGCGCTGGGAGGCGATTTTGCAGGGGCAGAAGGTGGCGGCTGAGGAACGTCAGCGCCTTGGCATGGGCGCGGCGCCGGCGGGGGACTTGGCCGATTTGCTTGAGTCTCAGGGTGTTCGCGTCGCATTCGTGAGTCTGCCGGCGAATATTTCCGGCCTGACGCTGGCCGATGTCAGCATCGGGGTGTTTGTTGTGGTCAACGCTGATCATGTCGCGGTGCGCCAGCGTTTTTCGCTCGCGCATGAGTACGCGCATGTGCTGATGGACCGCGACCGTTCGGGCGCCATCAGCCGTGCTGAAAACCGGGCCGAGTTGCTGGAGGTGCGCGCCAATGCGTTTGCCGCCGAACTGCTGATGCCGGCTGACGGTGTGGCGCAGTTCGTCCATGGGCTGGGCAAGGGTGCGCAGAGCCGCTCCCAGGTGGCGGTGTTCGACGAGTCCGAAGCGGTGCAGGTGGAACAGCGCGCCGCGCCCGGCAGTCAGGATATCCAGCTCTACGATGCGGTGCTGCTTGCGCATCATTTCGACTCCAGCCGCAGCGCCACGCTATACCGGCTCAAGAACATGAAGTTGATCGACGACAGCGAGTTTCAGCGCTTGAAGGCCGAGGAAGACAAGGGTGCAGGTAACACCATCGCGAGCTTTTTGGCGGTGCGCGATGCGGATCGCGATCAATCCTCGCGTGACGATTTTCGCCGCCGCTTCATGGGGCTTGCGCTTGAGGCATACCGGCGTGACGACATCACCAAGGCGAAGCTGACCGAGCTTGCCGCGATGGTCGAATTGGGCCGGCGCGACGTGCAGAACGTGCTGGCGTCGATGCAACTTGATTGAACACGGGCGGCCGGGTCGATGACAGCTTTGTCCATCAGCGTTGTCGTCACCGACGCCAACGTGCTGATCAATTTTTGCCATATCGGGCAATTGCCGCTGCTGGGCGCGTTGACGCCGTATCGATTTTTCGTCCCTGAGGAGGTGATCAACGAGATTACCGAGCCGGCGCAGCAGACGGAAGTGGCGGGCGCGCTGGCGCAAGGGCTGATTGCGAGGACGGTGATCGACAGCATCGAGGCGCTGGCGCTGTTCGGCACCCTGCGCCACCTGATGGGGCGCGGGGAGGCCGCGTGCCTGGCGCTGGCGGTGACCAAAGGCTGGATGATCGCCTCCGACGAGAAGCGGCGCTTCCGGCGCGAAGTGGTTGAACGAATCGGCGCGGCGCGGCTGGTCGGCACGGCGTCGTTGTTGCGGCATGCGATCAGTATCGAGCGCGTGTCGGTGGCGGAAGCCGACGGCTTCAAGGCGGTGCTCGAAGCCAGGCGGTTTGTCATGCCGTTCGCAAGCTTTGGCGACCTTGCGTAACACCGATAAATTCGGCCCGGCAAACGCAATGAACTCCACCCAACTCGCTTGAGTGGTTTTGTCCTGGTTGCGTAATTGCGTAACTTCGAGCCGCGCCGCCTACATCAACTCAACGGCGACCGCAGTCGCTTCACCACCGCCGATGCACAGCGAGGCAATGCCCCTCTTGCCGCCGGTTTTCTTCAACGCGCCGATCAGGGTGACGATCAGGCGTGCACCCGACGCCCCGATCGGATGGCCGAGCGCGCAGGCGCCACCGTGAATGTTCACCTTGTCGTGCGGAATGTTGTGCTCCTTCATCGCCGCCATCGCCACCACGGCGAAGGCTTCGTTGATTTCGAACAGGTCCACGCTCGCCGTGTTCCAGCCGGTCTTGGCGTAGAGCTTTTCAATCGCGCCGACCGGGGCGGTGGTGAACCACTGCGGCTCTTGCGAGTGGGTGGCGTGGGCAACCAGTTTGGCAATCGGCGTGCAGCCGAGTTTGGCGGCGGTCGAGGCGCGCATCATCACCAGTGCTGCGGCGCCATCGGAGATCGACGATGAAGTTGCCGCCGTCACGGTGCCGTCCTTGCGAAATGCGGGTTTGAGGGTCGGCACCTTGTCCGGATTGGCCTTGAACGGCGACTCGTCCTTGTCGATCACTACATCGCCTTTTTTGCCGCTCACGGTGATCGGCGCGATTTCCCATTTGAACGAGCCATCAGTGTTGGCAGCGAGGGCGCGCTTGGTCGAAGCAATCGCAAACGCGTCCTGCGCTTCGCGCGTGAAGGTGTACTTGCCGGCGCAGTCTTCGGCGAACTGGCCCATCGATTTGCCGCCGCCGTTCGGGGTTTTTTCGTAGGCATCCTCCAGCCCGTCGTACGCCATGTGGTCAAGCATGGTGGCGTGGCCATAGCGGTAGCCGCCGCGTCCTTTGAGCATCATGTAAGGCGCATTGGTCATTGACTCCATGCCGCCGGCCACGATGACGTCGACGCTGCCCGCGATGAGCAGATCGTGCGCGAACATCGCGGCTTTCATGCCCGAGCCGCACACCTTGTTGATGGTGGTCGCGGCGGTCGCTTTGGGCAGGCCGGCGCCGAGCGTGGCCTGGCGCGCCGGGGCCTGGCCCTGGCCGGCCGGCAGCACGCAGCCCATGATGACTTCCTGCACCTGCTCAGGCTTCAGGCCGGCGCGCTCGACCGCAGCCTTGATCGCGTGGCTGCCGAGCTGGTGGCCGGCAAAGCCTGCGAGTTCGCCCTGCATGGCGCCGACCGGGGTGCGGGCGGCGGAAACGATGACGATGGGATCAACAGCGGAATCAGACATGGACTTGCTCCTTTAATGCTTCAGTGAATAATCGAAATCAGACATGGAAAGCCATCAGCTTGCCCACCGAAGTGAGCACAACCTCGCCGTGCTGGTTGGTAATGCTGCCGTCGAGGGTGACGATGTCGCCTTTGGACTTCGGCTGCAACGCGGTGACGACCCATTTAAGTTCGATTGTATCGCCGGGACGCACCGGCCTTTTGAATTGTGTCGCAAAGTCGATACCGACCTGCGGGCCGTGCGCGGTGTAGTGGGTCGCCATCAGCCCCATCAGCAACGACAGATAGTGCGGCCCGCACGCGATCAGGCCGCCAAAGCGCGTGCCCTTGGCGTACTCGGTATCGTGATGCAGCGGGTTGAAATCGCCACACGAAGCGGCGAAGGCGCGGATCGACGCTTCGTCGAGGGTGACGGATTTGAGAGCGGTTTCGCCGAGGGAAATCATGTTGGCGTGTCTTGTTCGCGCAGGGCTTGCGCGGCATTGGCAATGCCGGCGTCAATCATGTCGCCAGCGGAAATGGTGACGTTGAGGTCGCGCAGGCGGCCATCGCGCACACCGTAGATCCAGCCGTGCACCGACAATATCTGCCCGCGTGCCCAAGCCTCCTGCACGGTGCTGGTCAGGCACACGTTGCGTACCTGCTCAATCACATTAAATTCGCACAGCGCATCGTGACGGCGCGCCTCGCCGGTCAACTGGCCGAGGTAACTGCCGTGCTTGTCGTAGACGTCCTGCACATGGCGCAGCCAGTTGTCGGCCAGGCCCACCTTGCTGCGCGACAGCGCCGCGTGCACACCCGAGCAGCCATAGTGGCCGACCACGATGATGTGCTTGACCTCAAGATGATCGACCGCGAACTGGATTACCGACAGCGCGTTCAGGTCGGTATGCACCACCACGTTGGCGATGTTGCGGTGGACGAATACCTCGCCCGGTGCGAGCCCCGTGATCTGGTTGGCCGGCACGCGTGAGTCGGAGCAGCCGATCCACAGGTACTCCGGATTTTGCTGATGCGCGAGGCGGTCGAAAAAACCGGGGTCGTCACGCGTGACGCGCGCGACCCAATCGCGGTTGGCTTCGAACAGGTGGCTAAGGGAGTTCATCTGGTGTCGCTTATTGCAAGGCAGGCTATTGATGCCATCAACCCATGTCCAAAGCTGCGCGAATACCCTCTTCGATTGCAGTGATGGTATTGGTGTCAAGCGCACCAATGCGCTTGCCAAACTTGGAGCGGTCCAGGGTCGTGATCTGATGGCAGATGGCATAGCCGTCGTCGTTCAGGCCAACCAAACCTTTGGGCAACGGGACCACCGTGGCGGAACGTGCCGCCTGTGCAGGCGAAGTGGTACAGGGCACGGCAACGAGAGAATTCCAGCGTGGATTCAGATTGAATCCATCGCTTGACACTACAACGGCAGGGCGCACCCCGCGCTGCTCGGCACCTGAGCGCGGGTCAAATCGCGCCCAGTAAATTTCGCCGCGCGCGATCACGCGGGCACACGCTTACGGGTGTGCCCGGCGCGTTTCGAGATTGTCTTTGTTCCGCTTGCTTTGGCGCCGTTTACCTTCGCACCGCGCTTACCGGCGGGCGCCGGCATCGCATCGGCCGGTACATTGCGCCACGGCGGCAGGTTTGCCGCAGACTCCAGTCCTGCCGCTTCCCACGCCGGATCGGAATCGAGCGCGGTACCGGCATAGGCTTCGGCAAAGGCCGCAACCTCAGCGCGAATACGCCGCCGTTTCTCCTCTTTCAGCCACGCATCAATCGCCTCGCGCGCCAATTCAGTAGCCGGTGCGCCCAGGCGCGCAGAAGCATCGCGCAGCCCGGCATAAAGCGCGGGCGGCAGCGGCAGGTGAAAATTTTTGGGGATACGGGAGAGTTGGCTCATGGGTTGGTCAAGCGCGAAAACCGGTTGGCTGGCAGATTGATGCCATGAATTATGCCATCAAACATGCTGACACTCAGTCGCGATAACCAAAATCATAGGGCCGCACAAAACCACGCCCGGCCTCCAGAATTGCCGCCGGAAACGCATCAGATTTGCGCGTTTTGGCATCCATATGCACACCAGTGAGACGGCAGGTGGCACAGATTTCGCCGGTGATGGCGTGGCGCATTTCGTGGAAAAAAGTGATGACCTTGGGCTTGATGTCCAGCACACCCGAGCCGATCACCACAGTGTCGCCTGCGAGCAACTCGCGCCGGTACTGGATGCGCTGCTCGACCGCCGCCATCGCCTTGTGTTCGGAACGCAAGTAGTTTGCCGATGCGCCCATCATCGCAAACAGATTCCACGTGGCTTCGTCGAATTTGCCGACGTACCACATTACATTCATGTGGCCCATTTGGTCGCAATGCCATTGCATCACGGTGCCGCGGTAGGTGTTGATCAGTTCTGCCATGTTGCTTGCTCTTTCGTGCCGGTTACGTTTGGCCCATGGAGGCAAGCCGTCATTTTGTTTCCGCAAACAACTCACGCCCGATCAACATGCGCCGTATCTCTGACGTGCCAGCGCCAATTTCATACAGCTTGGCGTCGCGCCACAGCCGCCCGGTGGGGTAGTCGTACGTGTAACCAACGCCACCAAGCGCCTGAATCGCCTCGCCCGCCATCCACGTGGCTTTCTCGGCGGTGTAGAGAATGACGCCCGCGCAATCCTTGCGCGCCGCCGTGCCTTGCAAGTCGCCGCGGTCGAGCGCTTCACCCACTGCGTAGGCATAGGCGCGGCAGGCACTCCACGTTGAATACATGTCGGCCAGTTTGCCCTGCATCAATTGAAATTCGCCAATCGGCTGGCCGAACTGCTTGCGCTCGTGCAGATACGGCACCGTCACATCGAGGCAGGCAGCCATGATGCCGAGCGGGCCGCCGGAAAGCACGGCGCGTTCGTAGTCGAGGCCGCTCATGAGCACATTGACGCCGCGCCCGACACCGGCCATCGCGTTGCCTTCAACGCCGCCCAGCACATTTTCAGCCGGCACTTCGCAATCCTCAAACACCAGTTCACAGGTGTTGGAGCCGCGCATGCCGAGCTTGTCGAGTTTTTGCGCAGTTGAAAAGCCCTTCATGCCTTTTTCGATCAGGAAGGCCGTCATGCCACGCGAGCCCGCTGCCAGATCGCTCTTGGCATACACCACCAGCGTGTCGGCGTCCGGCCCGTTGGTGATCCACATCTTGTTGCCGTTGATCACCCAGCGGTCGCCCTTGAAATCGGCGCGTGTGCGCATGCCGACCACATCCGACCCCGCACCCGGCTCGCTCATCGCGAGCGCCCCGACGTGATCGCCGGAAATGAGTTTGGGCAGGTATTTTTTCTTCTGCGCCATCGTGCCGTTGCGGCGAATCTGGTTGACGCACAGATTCGAATGCGCGCCGTACGAGAGGCCCACCGAGGCCGAGCCACGCGAAATCTCTTCCATCGCGATGATGTGTGCGAGATAGCCCATTTGCGTGCCGCCATATTCCTCTTCTGCGGTCATGCCGAGGAGACCCAAGTCGCCGAATTTTTTCCACAAATCATTGGGGAATTGATTCGACCTGTCGATCTGGGCCGCGCGCGGCGCGATCTCCTTGGCGACGAAACCCTGCAAGGTGTCGCGCAGCGCGCGGATGTCTTCGGCGTGGTTGAAGGTGAGGGCGTTAAGGTTGATCATCGGTCACTCCGGTGCGGTCAGATTCGGTGCGGTCAGATTTGGTGATCGGCGGCGCTCCAGTCTGCATCACGCCGGCCTGCTGTCAGTGAGGTGGCGGGACGCCGGTCGGATGCCGGGCGTCTATTGAGGCGGAACGCGCCCGGCGATGCCGCGCGCCACCAGCAGCGTGTTGATCAACATCGCGGTGTGCGTCTCGATGCCGTTCTCGACGCAATACACATCGGCTTTCGAAATAATCACGGTGCGCCCGGCTTTGATGACTGCAC
>JANNCZ010000051.1:0-8585 GCA_031387185.1 Burkholderiales bacterium | reverse complement strand
ACTGTATGCCTACTGGATTTGCGTCAACTACCGCGAAGCCTATGGCATCTACGCCTGCAACGGCATCCTGTTCAACCACGAGAGCCCGCGCCGTGGCGAAACCTTTGTTACGCGCAAAATCACGCGCGCCCTCGCCAACATGGCGCAAGGCCTGGAGGCCTGCCTGTATTTGGGCAACCTCGACGCGCTGCGCGATTGGGGCCACGCCAAAGACTTTGTGCGCATGCAGTGGTTGATGCTGCAGCAGGAGAAACCGGAAGATTTTGTGATTGCCACCGGCGTGCAGTACAGCGTGCGCCAGTTCGTCGACATGGCGGCAGCCGAGTAGGGTGTCACGCTGCGGTGGGAAGGCGAGGGGGTCAGTGAGCGCGGTGTGGTGCAGCATGTGGAAGGCGATGCGGCGCCTGCGCTCAAGGTGGGCCAAATGATCGTCAGCGTCGATGCGCGCTATTTCCGCCCGACCGAAGTCGAAACACTGCTCGGCGACCCGTCACGCGCCAAACAGCGGCTAGGGTGGGAGCCGGCCATCTCGCTGGCGGAAATGATTGCCGAGATGGTGGCGCATGATCTTGCCCTGGCGCGCCAAAATGCCTTGCTGCGCCAGCATGGTTACCGGGTGCAGATCAGTGCCGAGGGATAGGCAAAGTTGCTTGCGCGGGCCGCTGTGCGAAGAAGCGCGCGCCAAAGATCGTGTATCCGGCAAAGATCAGCATGCTGAAGTAGAACATCCAGTGTTCCGGCACCTGCATGCGGTCAGCCAGCAAGGCCAGGCCGCCCAAGAGCAGGTTGATGGTGACCAGCAAGGCCACCGCTTGCGCTGAAGTCAAACCCGCGTCCTGCAGCAAATGATGCAGATGTTCACGGTCCGGCTTGAACGGGCTGCGCCCGCGCAGCACCCGCCGCAACATCAGCGACACTGAATCACAGATCGGCACCGCCAGTATCCACACGGCAGTGACCGGCTTGAATACGGCGTAAGGCTCCATGGCCAGCGTGATGGCGAGCCACGCGAGCATGAGACCCGTCAGCAGACTCCCGGCATCACCGAGGAAGATTTTGCAGCGGCGTGCCAGGGGGCCGCCCGCGTTGAAGCAGAGGTAGGCCGCAATGGCACTGCCAAACATGCCGATCAGCGACACATGTGACGCCAGACCGGCAAGCCCGGCTGCGGTACCGAACCACAGCAACGCAGAGAGGGCAACGCCTCCTGCGAGGCCATCGGTGCCATCGATCATGTTCATCGCATTCATCACGCCCACCATGCCGAGCAAGGTGAACGGCACCACCGTCATCACGCCCAGGGCCACCACCGAGGGTGAAAACAAGGCGCCCACATGGAATACCAGCACGCCGCCAAAGCCGGCCAACACGCTGGCGGCGATCATCTGAAACATCAGCTTGGCGCGGGCGGAAAGTTCGATGAAGTCATCTGCCACGCCAGCCACGGTCACAATCAGCCCCGCAGCAAGCAGTGCGGGCGATGCCGGGGCAAGACTGCCGCGCAGCGCCAGAGCGACGGCGAGACCGAGCGCGATTGCCACTCCGCCCACCAACGGCACGGCGTCTGCATGTTGGCGTCTGCCGCCAGGGAGATCAGCCAAGCCGGCGCGGAGCGCGAACGGCCGCAACACCCAAATGGCCAGCGCAACGCCGAGGAAAGTCATCAGGTGCGGCATCAGTGGCAGAAAATGTGGCGCGCCCGACACGATTCGAACGTGTGACCCCTGCCTTCGGAGGGCAGTACTCTATCCATCTGAGCTACGGGCGCGGCGGGTGGATGATCAAGCACAGCATCTTGCTGCAGTCTCGCGCTGCCCTTGTGCGATGCGGCTTGGATTAGCGCCAAATTATACTGCCGTGCGCGTTTCCACTCTTCGGGGAGCGCAAAATCACGTAAAGCCCAGTATAATTTAGAGCTTTATGAACGTTGTGCGTGCGCGAATTGCGCGCGCGGACGCCAGTTCCCTGCGCAGCCCGCGCCGAAAGGATTTGCAATGAGCGATCACCACGAATCGCCGATCAAGACGCCCAAGCAGCTCATCACGGTGGTGATCCTGGCGTTTGCCATTCCCCTGTCCCTGATTGGCCTCTTGGTGGCGTATGTGACGGGTGGCCAGCACGGGTCGGAAGCGCCGCAGACGAAGAATCCAGAGACTGTCGCCGAGCGCATCAAGCCGGTGGCCGCAGTCACTGTGCGCGATGCGAACGCGCCCAAGGTATTCCAGACCGGCGAGCAGGTTTACAAGGCGATTTGCGCGGCGTGTCACGACACCGGTGCGGCCAACGCGCCCAAGTTCGGCGACAAGACCGCGTGGGCGCCGCGCATCAAGGAAGGCTATGCCGATCTGGTTGCCGAGGCGATCAAGGGTAACGCCAAGGGCATGCCGGCCAAGGGTGGCAATCCGGATCTGGACGACTACGAAGTCGCGCGCGCGGTGGCGTTCATGGCCAATGCGTCGGGTGCGAACTTCAAGGAGCCGGCAGCGCCGGCGCCTGCCAAAGCTGCTGAAGCCGCACCCGCTACAGCAGCAGCTGCCTCGGCACCGGCGGTGGTGATTCCGCCGCCAGTGGCCGCAGCAGCAGCCCCTGTATCGGTTGCCGGTGCTGCGGGCAAGGCGCTTTATGAAGCCACCTGCCAGACCTGCCATTCGGGTGCGATCCCCGCAGCGCCCAAGTTTGCCGACAAGGCCGCCTGGGCACCACGCGTTGGTGCCGGCATCGATGCGCTCACGCAAAGTGTGATCAAGGGCAAGGGCGCGATGCCGCCAAAGGGCATGGCAATGACGGCGTCGGACGCCGACATCAAAGCGGCTGTGACCTACATGGTCAATGCGGCGAAGTAGTTTGCCTGCGCCGGTGTTGTAAGTTTGAGAAACGGCGCCCTGCGGGTGCCGTATTCTTTTGCGCGCTCGCTGCCCGCTCCAGGCCCCTCTCAAATATCGAGAGGATCAACCTCCAGGTGCCAGCGCACGCCGCGCGGCGCATTGCCATAGAGCCACGCAGTCCAGCGCGCCAGAAACGCCTGCAACGCGCGCCGCGAGCGCGATTCGACCATCAACTGCGCGCGCTCGACATTCATCAGGCGCGTGATGGTCATCGGCACCGCATCGTAGATCGTGACGTGGGTCTCGTCCTCGCCTTCTGCCGCCGCTGTGCGCAGAAAGTCGAGCGCAGCCGTCAAGGTCTTGGCTTCGGCGCGCAGCATGGCCTGAAAGCCCGAGGGTGGCAGACCCGCCGACTGCCGCTCTTTGAGCAACGCACGCGCGAAGCGGTCGTAGTCGTGATCGAGCAGCGCCTGGAACAGCGGATGGCCCGGATTGCGCGTCTGGATCAATACTTCACCGGGTTTTTCAGTCCGGCCGGCGCGGCCCGACACCTGCATCATCTGCGCGAACAGGCGCTCGCTGGCGCGAAAGTCGGCGCTGAACAGGGCAGTATCAACGTTGAGCGCGGCGACGAGGGTGAGGCGTTTGAAATCGTGGCCCTTGGCGAGCATTTGGGTGCCGACCAAAATGTCGGCGCCGCCCGCATCCGGGTGTGCGTGCGCCTGCGCGAGCAGGCGCTCGGCAGCGCCCTTGCGCGCGGTCGAGTCGCGGTCGATGCGCAGCACGCGCGCGTCCGCAAAGCGCTCGGCTACGCGTGATTCGAGGCGCTGCGTGCCTTGGCCGTAAGCGCGCACATCAACATTGCCGCAAGTCGGGCAACGCTCCGGCACCCCGGTATCCAGCCCGCAGTGATGACACACCAGACGTCCGCGCGCAAGCATGCCATCGCTGCGCAGATTGGCAGCATTGCCCTGCCGGTGCAGCACCAGATAAGACGTGCAGCGAGTGCAAGCGCTCACCCAGCCACAGCCGGCGCACGACAGCACCGGTGCAAAACCGCGGCGGTTGAGAAACACCAGGCTTTGCTCGCCTGCCGCCAGCCGCGCCTTCAGCGCAGCCCACACCGGCAGCGTGACGCCGTGCTCGTGCGCGGTGATGTTCAGATCGATCAGGCGGATTGACGGCAAGGCCGCATCCCGCACGGCGCGCGTGCGCAACAACAGCTTGTGATAGCGGCCTGATTCGGCGTGGGCATAGCTTTCGAGCGAGGGCGTGGCTGAACCGAGCACCACCGGCAGTTTTTCGCGATGGGCGCGAAACACCGCCAGATCACGCGCCGAATAGCGCATGCCTTCCTGCTGCTTGAACGAGGCATCGTGTTCTTCGTCGACCACGATCAGGCCAAGACGCGGCATCGGCGTGAGCACCGCGAGGCGCGTGCCGAGCACGATATCGGCTGCGCCGGTGTGCGCCAGCAGCCAACCATGCAAGCGCTCGCTCTCGTTGAGAGCGCTGTGCAGAGCTACGATGGTCTGCGCCGGGAACCGCTCACGCACCTGTTGCAAGAGACGCGGGGTGAGGTTGATTTCAGGTACCAACAACAAGGCTTGGCGGCCGCGCGTCAGGGTTGCAGCGGCGGCGCGCAGGTAAACCTCAGTCTTGCCGCTGCCGGTGACGCCGTGCAGCAACATGGGCGCACTGCTGCGCGCATCGAGTGCAGCGGTAATGGCGGCGACCGCCGCAGCTTGTTCGGGATGCAAGGCGGGTGCGCCCGCGGAGCTTGCCAAGAACGGGGGGCATGCGGGAGAGACTGTCGCGTCATGGCCGAACGGATCTGCCTCCAGGTGTTCGGAGCGGGTTTCCCCACGCGCGCCGCCGCGTTCTTCCCGGCGCGTCCGGGCCTCTACGATGACGCCCTCAGTCTGCCATTGCGTCAAGTGTGCAATAGCCTTGGGCGTGACGCCCGTCAGCTCGTACCCGTAAATGCCCCCCTCACCGGATTCGGCGATACGCGCCGCCAGTACCGCACGCGTGCGCTCGCTCTTCTTGCTGGCGAACGGCGGCCCGCTCCACGCAAGGCGCGTCCACAGCAGCGGGCTAAGCGCAGCGGGCGTTTTGAATCCGGCAGGCAAGGCGGCCAGCACCGCCGCGCCCAAAGGATGGTGATAGTAGTCCGCGCAAAATTGCAGCAGCGCGCACCAGTCGGCGTTGAGCGCCGGCACATCGCGCAGCACCGCGATCACGGGTTTGATCTTTGCTGCATCGATGCCGCTCGTGGCCGAAACCGCCAGCGCCACGCCCACCACGTTGCGCCGTCCGAACGGCACCACCACGCGGTAGCCAACAATGTCTGCGGCCGTCGCGTCTTCCAGTGCGTAGTCAAACAACGCGGGAAGCGGCACGTCGAGCGCGACTTTGACAAAGGCCATGGAGGGTCGACGCGTGCCGTAAAGTTAATGTGAAAGATGAGGAGTGAGGCCTAAACACCTGCTCCGAAAAGGGCTTGAATGATGTTCACAAAACCTGTGGACAATTATGTTGACAACTTGCCCGCGACGCCCTGAAAGGCTGATGGAACAAGGCTTTCAGGGCTGTTGCTTAAAAAAGTTGCTCCAATTAAACCTTTTTAAATCAAACACTTAAAAAACCGCCGCTGCATCGGCGTTGCGGCGGCGCAACGAAACGGTAGCAACCCCATTTTTGTGCATAAGTCAAGCCCTGGTCCACGCAAAAAACCCCGCTGGAAACCGCATGAATACTCGCTTTGCGGGGCATTGCCCCGCAGACCCGCATGGTTTGGCGCTCTGCGAGCCATCCTCCTGCAAACCCTTGTGCCTTGGGGCTGAGCGTTGGCCTCCACGCGCAACGCCGAATATGCCATTGTCATATTGCCGCCAAGCTCCGCGCGGCGCCCTTCCTCGGTATGCCGGTGCCTCTCATCCCGCGCTTTGCGCCGCAATCAATTGCAGGCAGAGTGGCGCCGGGATCAACGATGATACGCGGGACTCAACTCATGCACCGCCGCCACCAGCGCCGCAGCATGCTCGGGCGGCGTGAACTGCGAAATGCCATGGCCGAGGTTAAACACGTGGCCTGCCCCTGGCCCGCAATGCCCGAAAGACGCCAGCACCTTGCCCGTTTCGGCACGAATCGCCTCGGGCGGCGCGAACAGCACGGCGGGGTCAAGATTGCCCTGCAACGCTACCTGCCCGCCCACACGGCGGCGCGCTTCCGATAACTCAATGGTCCAGTCCACGCCCACGGCATCACAGCCGGTAGCGGCGATGTCTTCCAGCCACAAGCCGCCACCTTTGGTAAAAACGACAGCAGGCACTCGCTTTCCATCCACTTCCCGCGTCAATCCGGCAACAACTTGACGTAGATAGCGCAGCGAAAAGTCCTGGTACGCGCCCGCCGACAGCACACCGCCCCAACTGTCGAACACCATCACCGCCTGCGCCCCGGCGGCGATTTGGGCATTGAGGTAAGCGATCACTGCGCGCGCGGTCACGTCGAGCATGCGGTGCATCAGGTCGGGCCGCTGGTACAGCATGGTCTTGACGAGGCGGTAGTCGGCGCTGCCCTGGCCTTCGACCATGTAGCAGGCGAGCGTCCACGGGCTGCCAGAGAAGCCGATCAGTGGCACCCTGCCCTTGAGCGCGCGGCGAATCTCGGATACCGCATCGGTGACGTAGCGCAGATCGCTGCCGATGTCGGGCACGGCGAGCTTGGCCACCGCCGCCTCATCGCGGACGGTGCGCTCGAACTTCGGGCCTTCGCCATCGGCAAAATACAGGCCGAGACCCATCGCATCGGGAATCGTCAGGATGTCGGAGAACAAAATCGCCGCATCGAGCGGGAAGCGCTCCAGTGGCTGCAAGGTCACTTCGGCCGCCGCCGCGGGCGTCTTGCACAGATTGAGGAAGGAGCCGGCCTGCTTGCGCGTGGCGTTGTACTCGGGCAGATAGCGCCCGGCCTGGCGCATCATCCAGACGGGGGTGTAAGGCACCGGCTCGCGCAACAGCGCGCGCAGGAAGGTGTCGTTTTGCAGGGCAGTCAAGTCAGTCTTTCAGGATGGCAAGCGGGGTGGCCAGGCAGGATGGCGACGCAGGATGACGGGGCGGGCGGCGGCGGTGCGATCAATGGCGCGGGCGGGCCGCCGTGGGCGTTTCAGGCAAGGGGTACGCCATCGGTGTGTGTCGCCACGGCATGCCCGCCAAAGCCCTGACGCATCTTGGCGAGCAGCTTGGCGGCGTAATCGTTGTTGCCTTGGGTGGCGTAGCGCATCATCAACGCCAGACTCATCACCGGGGCTGGCACGCCCAGTTCCACCGCTTCGATTGCCGTCCAGCGGCCCTCGCCGGAATCGGGCACGAAGGGTTTGATGCCGTCGAGCGTGGCGTCCGCCTTGAGTGCATCAGCCGTGAGGTCGAGAAGCCACGAGCGCACCACGCTGCCGTGTTTCCACAGTTCGCCGACAGCGGCGAGGTCGAGATCGAATTCCCGTTTCGCGCCCATCAGCGCAAAGCCCTCGGCCAGCGCCTGCATCATGCCGTACTCGATGCCGTTGTGCACCATCTTGACGAAATGTCCGGCACCCGCTGCGCCGGCATGCAGCCAACCGGCGGCACCGCTGCCCTCGGCCACTGGATCAGCCATCGCCGCAGCCGCACCGCCCGGGGTGCCTCCTGGTGTGCGTCCTGGGGCGCCTCCCGAGCCGCCGCCTGGGATACCCTCCAAGCTGCTGCCAGGTACACCAGCCGCTGCGCTGCGCTGCGGCGCGAGCAGGCGCAGATAGGGCTTGATGCGCGCAACGGCCTGTTCCTCACCGCCCACCATCAGGCAATAACCGTTGGCAAGACCATGCACGCCGCCGGACACGCCGGCATCAACATAGAGCAGGCCATTGCGCTTCAACATCGCGGCGCGGCGCACCGAGTCTTTATAAAAACTGTTGGCGCCGTCGACGATGACATCACCTTCCGACAGCAGCGGCGCGAGGGTGCCGATGGCACGCTCGGTGACGTCCCCGGCCGGCAGCATTAGCCAGATCACGCGCGGGCCGGCGACGCGTTCCACCAGCTTGGCGAGGCTCGCGGCAGCGGGTGCGTTGATTTCGGCTGCCAGTGCGTTGGTCACCTCGGCGCTTTGATCAAACAGGGCCGCGCGCACGCCGCCCAGCGCCATGCGGCGCGCCATGTTCGCGCCCATTTTGCCCAAGCCAACAAGGCCAAACGAGGTGGTAACCGAGGTCGGTACGGCGGTCATATGAGAAATGCGAAATGCGCTCGACGAAACACGCTATTCTACCGAAGGCCTGTGCGCAGCCCGCGCTGCGCGCACCGTTTCACTGCATTTTTCGCTCACAAACTCACTCGCGATCCCTCGTGGTCACGCACGATCACCCGCAGTTACGCTCGGTCGCCACCAGTCGCTCTCAGTCGCCCTCAGTCACCCCCAGTCGCCCCCAGTCGCCCCCAGTTATTCGCAGTCATCCTCAATCACCCACTACATGACAACAACTATCGGCCTCATCGGCCCCGGCGCAATGGGCCTGGGCATTACACAAGCCTTGCTGCGCAGTGGGTATCAAGTACTGGTGCGCGACATCAACCCAGTGCGCAACCGCCTCGCGCTTGAAGCCGGCGCCGAGGTGCGCGAGCATGCCGCCGCGATTGCGCGCGAGGCGCAGATCGTCATCACCGTGGTGGTCGATGCGGCGCAAACACGCGACGTATGCTTGGGCGCGAGCGGCATTGC
>JANNCZ010000009.1:0-8526 GCA_031387185.1 Burkholderiales bacterium | reverse complement strand
AGCACATCGGCCTGCAAGCCGCCTACCGGCACCGTTACCAAATGCAGTCCGCGCACACCGCGCCGCACCAGTTCGCGCGTGGCGGCCATCGCGACACCGCTCTCGTCCTTGGCGACAGCGAGCTTGGCGCCGTCCGGCACCTTTGCCGCGAGCGCACGCACGTCCAGCAGGTTGTTGATCGAAATCATCGGGCGTCTCCTTGAAGATCGGCAAGTATATTCTTCCGCTCGCACGCGCTGCCATCCTCACCCGTGAACACCACACCGTTGCGCAACGCCCGCAGCGGCATCGGTGAGGTGCGCCGCGGGTGCATCGGTGAGGTGCACCGCGGGTGCGCGTGGCCCCGCATTGACTCGCAATCAGAGTCCGGGTATTCATAGTGCAGGATTCATAGTGCAGGTTGACCCGCTCTCGCAAAAAACCTTATAATTGCAGGCTGTTCCTCGATAGCTCAGTCGGTAGAGCGACGGACTGTTAATCCGCAGGTCCCTGGTTCGAGCCCAGGTCGGGGAGCCAAGTATCAAAACCAAAAAGCCACCCGCAGGGGTGGCTTTTTGGTTTGCGGGGTTGGTTCAACCCGGCATCCAGATCGCCTGGCAAGCCATACCTGGACGTGCGTCCACCAACGCACAAGCCTCCAGCGCAATAGCCCGGTACACTGCGTCTCCATGCAAACCACTCCGCTCTTCGCGTCGTTCAGGATTTCGTTCCTGCCGCCCCTGATGGTGTATGTCGCGGCTGGCATCTCCGGCCTGACCGCCATTGTTGGCACCTTCTTCGTTAAAGAATACTTGGGTCTCTCGGCACAGTTTCTCGCCGCACTGAGTTTCTGGATCGTGCTGCCGTGGACGCTCAAGATGCCGGTGGGTCACCTGGTTGACCTGCTCTGGCGCTGGAAGGCGTGGATGGTGTTCCTCGGTGCCGCATTTCTGCTCGCCAGCATTTGCATCATGCTCGGGCTATTGATGGAGCCCGACGCGATGCGTGCAGTGATGAAGGCCGAGCACTGGTACGTGCTGGCCGCGCTGCTCTCCCCCATCGGCTACATGCTGCAGGACGTGGTGGCCGACGCGATGACGGTGGAAGCCGTGCCGCATACCAGAGCAGACGGCACGCTGATCGGTCTGGAAGAACTGCGCGCAATGCACACCACCATGCAGACCCTCGGGCGCATTGCGGTGGTGGGCGGCACCATCATCGTTGCCCTCATCAACGTCGGGTTTCTGGCCGGCGTCGAGGCGCTGCCGCGCGCGGCCAAAGCCGGCGCCTATGCCAGGGTTTATCTGGCCGCGCTGGCCATTCCACTGGTGTCGGTAGCGGGCGTGTTCGTCGCGGCGTGGCTGCAGCGCCGCGGTCACGGCCGGCAATCGGTGCTGCGCGAACAGACGCCAGTGAACTGGTGGGTGCTGGGCGGTGGTGCCGTATTCGCCGCCGTTTCGGTCGCAGTTGGTCTGTCGGGCCTGAAGTACGGGCAGGAGGTCGTGTTTGTGGTCTCCCTCACCATACTGATTTTTCTGATCCACAACCTGGTGCGCGAGCTGGAGCCAGAGGCACGCGCTACGCTTGTCGGCACTGCTGTGGTGATCTTCGTCCTGCGCGCCGTGCCCAGCCCCGGTGCGGGTGCCAATTGGTGGAGCATTGACGTGCTGCGCTTCGATCCCAGTTTTCTGGCGACGTTATCGATGATCGCCGGCCTCGTTGCGCTGGCGGGGCTCTGTGCCTACCAGCGCTACCTCGCGCACCGCTCCGTCTATTTTGTCGTCGGCCTGCTCTCGGTGTTGAGCGCATTGATGGCGCTGCCGCAGATCGGCATGTTCTACGGCGTTCACGAGTGGACCGCCCTGCACACCGGCGGCGTCGTGGGCGCACGCTTCATCGCCATACTGGACACCGCGCTTGAGTCGCCATTAGGCCAGATCGCGATGGTACCGATGCTGGCGTGGATCGCCAATAGCGCGCCCGACCGGCTCAAGGCCACCTACTTTGCGGTAATGGCGTCGTTTACCAACCTCGCGTACTCGGCTGCGCATCTGGGCAGCAAATACCTCAACCGCACGTTTGAAGTCACGCGCGAAGTGCGCGACGCCACCGGCGCGATCAAGGTACCCGCCGATTACACCCACATGGGCACGCTGTTCATCATTTGCGCGGTGCTCACGCTGGTGCTGCCACTAGGGGCCATTGCGCTGATGCGGGCGGCGCGGCTGCGCGGGGCTTGACCGGCACGCTGATGGGCCGGCACTGCTTGTTGGGGAAATGGCAGACGCTTGTGTTTGCCCCACCGCCGATCCGCGAAGCATCGCTACAGTAAGTCAACGCGATGCTGGAATTGAAGAATATCGATCTCGCCACCGATGCGCAGGCGGCACGCTACGTGAAGTCCGAGACTGTGACGGTCACGTTTGCCCTGCAAGTGGGCGAACTCATCAGCCCGGAAGGGCCGAACCGCTACCAGATTGGCGATGCGCTGATTACCGGTGCCACCAGCAGCCGCTGGAGCGTCGCGCGGGAGCGGTTTAATGCGAAGTATCAAGCGCTGCCGCCGGCCGCAGAGGGAGAAGATGGTGCCTACACGGCCAAACCCATCCCGGTGCTGGCCAAACAGATCACAGAGGCATTCACTGCCCGACGCTCAAGCGGCGGTGACGTACTGCGCGGCGAAGCGGGCGACTGGCTCCTGCAATACGGCCCGGGTGATTTTGGGATCGCGGCAAACAGCAGGTTCACGTTGATTTACCGGAAGCTCGCCTGACTGCATGTGAATACAATGGGTCACCATGTCCATCGACAACCAGATCGAAGTCCCGCAGTCGTTCATCGCCCTCTTCCTCACGCACGGGCGCTCGACGCCGAATGCGCCGCAGGAATTGGTGATCGCTCGCTACGAACAATGCGAAGACATGGCCTGCACGCTGACCGAACATGCGCAGACCTTGGCGTTCAAAGAAAATTTCACTGAAACGGAAGTGCTTGCGCGTTGCGAGGCAGGCTTGCTCGCGACCGATTCCGCCTTCACCGCGAGCGAGGCGCGCTGGATCACGCTCAGGCTCGCAGAATTGCTGAATTGGAATGCGCCTGTTTTATAGCGCCACGGTGCGAAGCGGCGCACTCCATTTTGCGGGTGCCCCGCTCCTGAGCTTCGCTTGATGCGCTTGGCTTTCGGCGCACAGCCAGGCCACACCACTTCTCTACAAGCCTTACCTGGTGAATCGACATGCCAACTCCCGCTCTCCCTCCCGCTCCCATCTCCAGCTATCACGCCCACATATATTTCGACGCGGCCACTCGCGGCGTGGCGGAATACATCCGCACGCAAATCGCCGAACAGTTCCCGGTGCGCCTTGGCCGCTGGCACGACGTGCCGGTGGGCCCGCACCCGCAGGCGATGTATCAGGTGGCGTTTTTGCCGCCGCTGTTTCCCGCGTTTGTACCGTGGCTGATGCTGCATCGCGGTGGGCTGAACGTGTTGATCCATCCCAACACCGGCGCACCGCGCGCCGATCATCTGGTGCATGCCGCATGGCTGGGTGCGGCGTTGCCGCTCAAGGGCGGCGTGCTGCCCGAGACCGAAGACGTGGCCGCAATGGAGACCGAACCGAACACCTTTCCCCATGCGCCCGGATGATCTCGAATTGCTGCTCGTGCGCGAGATGCCGTTTGGCAAATACAAGGGCAGCGTCATCGCCGATTTGCCCGGCTATTATCTGAACTGGTTCGCGCGCACCGGTTTTCCGCAGGGCGAGATAGGCCGCCTGCTGGCGTTGATGCACGAGATCGATCACAACGGCCTCAAGGATTTGCTCGACCCGCTGCGAGCACGCGCAAGAACCTGACACTCCCTGTTTTCACCCGCACGTTCCACTGCACAAGGAAGCAACACCCATGACATTGACCCTGACCTACGCGCCCATTGCCTGCTCGCTCGTGCCCTACATCCTGCTGACCGAAGCGGGCGCGGCGTTTGACACGCAAGCCGTCAACCTCGGCGCTGGTGAGCATCATGGTGCCGAGTATCTGCGCCTCAATCCCAAGGGCAAGGTGCCGGCACTCATCATCGATGGTCAGGTCCTTACCGAAAACGTGGCGATTCAAATCTGGATCGCGCGCCAGTTTCCGCAGGCGCAATTGCTGCCGGCGGATCCGCTGGACTACGTGCGCGCCATTTCGGTGATGGCCTGGTGCGCCGCTGGCATTCACCCGAAACTGACACAGCAGCAGCGGCCTGAGCGCTATTGCGACCTGCCCGGCTCTGCCGACAACGTGCGTGCGCACGGCTCGCATTCCCTGTTCGAGTTGTACGACATCGCCGAAGGCATGCTGGCCGGGCGCGAATGGTTCTTTGACCGCTTCAGTTGCGCCGACGCCTATTTTTACTGGTGCTTCCGCCGCGGCTCCTTGTTCAAGTCCGATGTGTCGGGCTTCAAACATTGCATGGCGCACATGCAGCGCATGGAGCAGCGCCCGAGCGTGCAGAAATTGCTCGCCTTTGAGAAACAGGTGCAGGCTGATTTCGCCAAGGCGGCCTGAACCGTGAATCAAGCGCGATGAACGCCGAATCGAATGGCGCTGCAAGCGCCGCTAACTCCCCCTCCGCGAGCGCTGTCAAGGCTCCTTCCGCTCCCGCCGGCGCGCTGGCTGGCGTGCGCGTAGTCGACATGACCGCAGTCGGCATGGGGCCGTGGGCCACCCAAATGCTCGCCGACATGGGCGCCGACGTGATCAAGGTCGAAGCGCCGCAGGGTGGCGACATGTTTCGCCACGCGCATCCGCAGCGGCACGCGGGCATGAGCCACACCTTCCTCAACCTGAACCGCAACAAGCGCAGCATTGCGCTCGATGCCAAAAACGAAGACGACCGCAGCGCCCTGCTCGCCCTGATCGAACGCGCCGATGTGTTCGTCTCCAACGTGCGCCCGCAGGGCCTGGCACGCCTCGGCCTCGACTACGCGTCCCTGCGCGAACGCAACCCGCGCCTGATCTACTGCGGCTGCTACGCCTACGCCGAAGCCGGCCCCTACGCTGGCCGCCCCGGTGTGGACGACACGATTCAGGCGGCCAGCAGCATGGCCTGGTTTCAGGGCGGCGCGGAGGGCCCGCCGCGCTACATGAAAAGCATCATGGCCGACAAAGTCTCGGCCATGTGGGTGACGCAGTCGATTGCGATGGCGCTCTACGCGCGTGAGCGCACCGGCGCGGGTCAGGCGATTGAAGTGCCGATGTTCGAATCCCTCGTGGCCTTCATGATGGTCGAGCACATGGGTGGCCGCAGCTTCGTGCCGCCCCTCGGCCCGGCCGGTTACAACCGCGTGACGTCAGACTCGCGCAAGCCTTTCAAGACGCGCGATGGGCATATCGCCGTGGTGCCCTATAGCGACACGCACTGGCGCAAATTCTTTGCGGTGGCGGGCTGTACGGAACTGGCCAGCGACCCACGCTTCACCACCCTCTCCGATCGCTACCGCAACATCGAGGTGCTCTACGCTTTGATCGAACCGGTATTCGCCGCGCGCAGCAACGCCGAATGGAGCGTGCTGCTGCAAGAAGCCGACCTGCCCTACGCCGTAGTCAACACGGTCGACGATTTGCTGGTGGACCCGCATCTGCAGGCGGTGGGCTTCTGGCATGCCATGCAGCACCCCACCGAAGGCGCGCTGATGATGCCGGGCATCCCCGTCAATTTCTCGGCGACACCGGGCAGCATTCGCCGCCCGCCGCCAAATCTGGGCGAACATACCGATGAAGTGCTGGCCGAACTCGGCCTGGCACCGCGCAAACCTGACGAGCAACGACCCCTATCTGGTGGAAAGGATTTGCCATGATTTTGCAAGCCACTCGAGTCACCCGCGTCCTCCTGGCCAGTTTGTTTTGCGTCCTCGGCCTGCATCACGCGGCACAGGCACAGGACTACCCTGCCAAACCCATCCGCTTCATCGTGCCCTTCCCGGCAGGCAGCGGCATCGACACCATGAGCCGCATCATGCTCGATGAAATCCGCAAGAACAGCAACGCCACCATCGTGGTCGAGCACAAGCCGGGCGCGCTCGGCCAGATCGGCACCGACTTCACCGCCAAGGCCGCACCCGACGGCTACACCGTGATGGTGTCGTCCAGCGCCACGCACTCGTCCGGCCCACACCTCGCCAAGGCGCCGCTCTACGACGCCCTGCGCGACTTCACCCACATCGGCCGCCTGTGCCGCTTCGACGTGGCCATGGTGGTCAACCCGCAGCAGGGTTACAAGAGCGCGCAAGACCTGATCGCCGACGCCAAACGCCGCCCCGGCAAACTGAGCTTCGGCTATGGCTCGGGCACCGCGCAAGTGGCTGCCGCCACCTTCAACCGCGCGGCCGGCATTGAGGTGCTCGGCGTGCCCTACAAGGGCCAGCCGCCCGCCCTCACCGATTTGCTCGGCGGCCAGATCAATTTTGTGATGGCCGACCTCGCCGTCATCATGGCGCAGGTCAAGGCGGGCAAGCTCGACGCCGTCGCCATCGCCTCACCGCGCCGCTCGGCCCTGCTGCCCAACGTACCGACCGTCAGCGAGATCGGCCTGCGCAATGCCGAGCTGGCCGGCTGGACCGGCATCACCGGCCCCGGCAACATGAACAAGGACGCGGTGGCGTGGTGGAGCGCGCAGATGAACCGCGCCCTCGCCTCGAAAGAAATGATCGAGCGCCTGCACGCCATCAGCGTCGAGAGCGAGCCCAACAGCATCGACGAATTCAACCAGTACGTGCGCGCCCAGCATCAGGTGTGGGGCCAGCGCATTCGCGACGCAGGGATTGCGCCGGAATGAGCACCGCCCCACAAGCCGTCAGCCCGCACCTGCCGGTGCGCCCCGAGTGGCTCGCCCTGCACGCCGAAGCCGCGCTCGAACCAGACCTCCCCATCATCGACGCGCACCACCACATCTGGGATCACGCGCACAACCGCTACCTGCATGAAGATGTGCGCGCCGACGTCAGCGCCGGGCATCGCATCGTCGCCACAGTGTTCGCCGAATGCAGCGCGATGTACCGCACCGAAGGCCCCGCCGCACTCGCCAGTTTGGGTGAAACCGAATACGTCAATCGCGTCGCTGAAGACAGCGCCAGCGCCTGTGCTCAAGCGCTCGCCGGAGGCAAACCGGCCTCATGTCGCATCGCCGCCGGCATCGTCGGCAACGTCAACCTCCTGCTCGGCGACGAAGCCGGTGCCGTGCTCGATGCCCACCTGCAAGCCGCCCCCGGCCGCTTCAAAGGCATTCGCAACTCCAGCGTGTATCACCCCGACCCCACGGCGCGCGGCTCACTCGCCAACCCGCCGCAAGGCTTACTGCTCGACGCCCAATTCCGCCGCGGCTTTGCCCATCTCGCCTCACGCGGCCTCTCGTTCGACGCCTGGATGTATCACACCCAACTCGCCGACGTGATCGACCTCGCCGAGACCTACCCCGGCACCACGATCATCCTCAATCATGTAGGCGGCCCGATCGGCATCGGCCCCTACGCAGGCCATCGCGACGAAGTGTTTGGAGAGTGGCAAGCTTCGATCAAGAAACTCGCCCGCTGCGAGAACGTCATTGTCAAACTTGGCGGCATGGGCATGCGCGTATTCGGTTTCGACTTCGCAGACAAGCCCGCGCCGCCCGATTCAGCAGCACTCGCACAAGCATGGGCACCGTACGTCAACGCCTGCATCGAAGCCTTCGGCCCGCAGCGGTGCATGTTTCAGAGCAACTTCCCAGTCGACAAGGGCACATGCAGCTATGTGGTGATCTGGAATGCGTTCAAGCGGATTGCAGCCGCGTATCCACCCGCAGAAAAGCAAGCGCTCTTTTACGAAACGGCAGCGCGGGTCTATCGCATCGGCGTCACATCGTGAAAGAAAATGCATAGCTTCATAGCCTGAAGAACCGCTCCCACCAACGCTTTTCGAGGTTCGCCAACAACGGGAGAGCCACCCCCTATTTCGCCCCACGACAACCTCCATCTTCTCCAGTAGACTAGGCTCAACCGACGTCAGTCGACCCATTATTCGTCGAATCCATCCGGAAACCTCGAGTCTCCGCCAGCCATGCCTCCTTCAACGTTTACGCGCGTATGAGCAATAAAAAAGGTCAGCGTAAAGACCCCGCCGGGACTTCCCTCGTGCGCTCGTCAGCGGCGGAATACCTGACCTTTGTAGCCGCCAGCGGCAAGGGCGGCGTTGAAGCCGTCTACGCGGATGAAAACATCTGGCTGTCCCAGAAAATGATGGGTCTGCTCTACGATGTCGAGACGCACACAATCAACTACCACCTCAAAAAGATCTTCTCCGACAGTGAGTTACCAGAGGATGCAGTTATTCGAAATTTTCGAATAACTGCCGCAGACAACAAAACCTACGACACCGGGCACTACAGCCTCGCCGCCATCATCGCCGTCGGCTACAAGGTCAACTCCGAGCGCGCCGTGCAGTTTCGCAAGTGGGCCACCACCATCGTCGAGCAATTCACCATCAAGGGCTTTGCGATGAATGACGAGCGTCTGAAGAAAGATGCCCCGC
>JANNCZ010000016.1:0-1746 GCA_031387185.1 Burkholderiales bacterium | reverse complement strand
GTTTCATTGGCAGGCGCGCTTTCAGCGGCACCGGTGTTGATGCGCGGCGCGGACAAACGCTTGGTTATTTGCGCGTCGCCGCAGGCAGGGCATTCGACCAGGCCGTGGCTGGACTGGCGATCAAAATCCTCAGCCGAGCGGAACCAGCCATCGAAGGTGTGTGAATGCGAACAAGAGAGGTTGAAAACAATCATGGAGTCAGTGTGCGATGCGTTGAAAGGTATTTCTATGAAATAAGTCACGAACCCGTCAAAAATCCCGGCAAGCTTTCATGACACCGATTAGATCGGCGCGGCGCAGCAAAAATCAAGGCCTCGTGCGACGCGACACGTACGTCCCAACAACGCCGTTAGCGCGAAAAGGTGGACAGGTAGCGCTTTCTAAGTTCGTTCTTTTGCACCTTGCCCATCGCATTGCGCGGCAAATCGTCGACGATAAAAACGCGTTTCGGCACCTTGAAGGCCGCCAGTTTTGCCTTCAGCGCGCCGATAACGTCCACCTCGGAAAGCTCAACGCCGTTGGATGATTTCACGATCACCGCCGCCACCGCCTCGCCAAAATCCGGATGCGGCAGGCCGATCACGGCACTCTCGGCCACACCGGGCATGTCGTCGATCAGTAACTCAATTTCTTTCGGGTACACGTTGTAGCCGCCCGAGATCACCAGATCCTTCGAGCGACCAACAATGGTCACGTAACCGTTGGCATCGATTTTTCCCAGATCCCCGGTCTTGAAGTAACCATCTACCGTGAACTCTTCCTGATTTTTTTCCGGCAGCCGCCAGTAGCCCGGCAGCACGTTGTCGCCTTTTACTTGCAAGTGCCCAATGGTGTTGCTGACGCAGGCGATGCCATCGTCATCCACCACTCGTACTGCCACGCCGGGCAGCGGCATGCCAACGGTGCCGCCGATTCTTTCGCCCTGAAGCGGATTGGACGTGATCATGCCGGTTTCGGTCATGCCATAACGTTCCAGAATGGTGTGTCCGGTGCGGGCCTTGAATTCGTGAAAAGTTTCGGCCAGAAGAGGTGCTGAGCCCGAAACAAACAAGCGAATGCGCGCGCAGGATTCGCGCGTGAATGCCGCTTCCGTCAGAAGACGCACATACATCGTTGGCACGCCCATGAAGACGGTCGCGTTCGCCAACGCCGCCATCGCCGCCTTTACCTCGAACTTCGCATGAAAAATCATCTTGCTGCCATTGAGCAACGCGGTGTGGCATGCAACAAACAACCCATGCACATGAAACAGCGGCAACGTGTGCAGCAGGACATCGTCCGGTTGAAAGCCCCAGTATTGATGCAACGTGATCGCGTTCGAGGACAGATTGCGGTGCGTGATCATCGCACCCTTGCTGCGGCCGGTGGTTCCGGAGGTGTATAAAATCGCCGCCAAATCATCCACGCCACGCTCGGCAACCACAAGCACTGGTGCGGCTTTCAGGGCATTTATGCTCCAGACACCGCTACCAGAGCCATTCTCCGTATTTTCTCCCTCGACCGGCAAAACAAATCGATGGGCAATGCCGTGCTTGTCGCACAACGCCTTCGCCCACGCTTCCGACTTCGGCTGATGCACAAAAATTTTCGGCTCGGCATCGCCAAGAAAATAATCGATCTCGCTTTGCTGATACGCGCTATTGAGCGGCAAATAGACGGCACCCACTTTTAGACAGGCGAGGTATAGAAACAATGCTTCGGGCGATTTTTCAACCTGCACCGCGATTCGGTCGCCCGGTAACACGC
>JANNCZ010000008.1:0-1800 GCA_031387185.1 Burkholderiales bacterium | reverse complement strand
CGACATCAGGCGCGCCAAGGAAATGCTCAAGTGGCTGTAAAGGAGTGGTGATGACCAAAGCCAAGAACCCTCTCGGTATCGCTCCTTTCGACGCCGCCGACTATCTGACCGACGACGCGGCGATTGCCGAGTTTTTAAATGCCGCGCTGGAAGATGGCAACCCCGATGTCTTTCTGCAGGCGGTGCGAACCGCCGCGCGCGCGCGCGGCAAGTCCCAGCTTGCCCGTGACGCGGGAATCGGGCGTGAGAGCCTATACAAAGCCCTCGCCCCGGGCGCCAAGCCGCGCTATGACACGATCTTGAAGCTCTTGCCCGCCCTGGGCATCAGACTGCACGCCAAGCCCGCCTGAAGCAACCGGGCTTCACCTGTGCGCCTGCGGAGGTGACGCGTTTTCGACTCAGGCCGGTGCGCGCAGTCCGCGCAAAAAGCCATGCACCGCAGCAATGGTCTGCTCCAGTTGATCGGTGTGCAGCCAATGGCTGGCCTGCTTGAATTTGACGAGCTTCGCTGACGGTATCTGGCGGGCGAGCAAATCCCCATTGGCCGGCGGAATCAGCCGGTCTTCCTCGTCGTGCAATACCAGCGTCGGGCAACGCAATGAGGGCAGGCGCCGAAACGAAGTCCAGCCGATCAGCCCGTGCAACTGCGCCTGATAGCCGCGCCGCGCCGGGTAATTGGCGATGCGCACGTGATGGTCTTCGTCGATCAAGTCGAGCGGCGTGTCTTTGGCATAGGTGTACGGCGCCATCGCCAGCAGCGCCTCTTCGGCCGCCATGCCGGCCTTGCTGAACAGCAGGCCCCACACTTTCGGCTCGGCCTGCACGGCGAAGTAGCCGCCGCAATTTGTCGCCGCCAGAATCAGCGAGCGCAGGCGCGCGGGATGGTTGAGCGCGAATTCCTGCGCGATCATGCCGCCCATCGACATGCCCATCACGTGCGCGCTTGCCTCGCCGGCGGCATCGAGCACGGCGGCGATGTCGCTGGCCATCACCGCGACCCGATGCACCAGCGCGTTGTTGACCACGGTCTTGCCGGCGCCGCGGTTATCGAGCAGGATCACACGGTAGTGGCGCGCCAGGCGTGGCGCGAGGCGGAACCACAATGCCGAACTGCAGCCAAGACCCATCACCAGCACCAGCGGCTCACCCTTGCCGGTGGCGCGCCAATAAATGGATGCTCCCGCGTTGTCTGCAAAAGGCATGTTTTATTTCTGTTGCATGCTCGGTGCCAGAATCCCGGCTACAGGACAAGTTAGCAAGGGTGCGGCGCGCACTCGCTCAAATCGAGCGCTGCGCCAGCCAGTCTTCGAGCGCCGGCCACATGCGCAACTCCGCGCCGCGCCCGGCGACGAGGCCGACGTGCCCGCCCTTGACGATGAGTTCCTGCTTGTCACGGCTGCCCACCAGTTGCACCAGATCTTTGGACGAGGCATACGGAGTAATGTGATCGTCTTGCGCGAGCAGATGCAAAAACGGCATTTTGATATCGCCGAGCTTCACACGTTTGCCGCCGATCACCCAGGTGCCTTTGACGAGCTGGTTCTTGCGCAGAAAGCCGTTGACCATCTGGCGGAACACACCGCCGGGAAACGGCAGGTTGTCGGTCTCCCACTTGCCCATGCGCAGGTTGCTGCGCACTGCGTCTTCCTTGTCCATGTTGTTGAGCAGACTCATCGCGCCAGCCAGTTTGCCGAACGGGCGCAGGGCGCGCAGCGCGTTTTGCACCCAGTCGCCGGGCACATTGCCGAATTGCGCGAGCAGGGCTTCCTCGTCGAAATCCTTGCCCATCCAGGCCTTGAG
>JANNCZ010000956.1:0-4054 GCA_031387185.1 Burkholderiales bacterium | reverse complement strand
CGCGCTCTACGCCGGGCGCACGCGCTTTGGCGGTCTCGCCCTGGCACGCCAGGATGGCGTGCGCGCCACGGTGCGCGAGTTGAAAAATGGCCTGCCCTTCTACACCCTGCCCGACATGGATTTCGGGGCGCGTGATGCCGTGTTTGCACCCTTCTTCGGCATATCTGCTGCCACCATCACCGCCATTTCGCGCCTCGCACGGCTCACCGGCGCACGCGTGTTGCCGGTGGTCACGCGCATGACGGCTGCCGGATATGAAGTGACGATCCATCCGCCGTGGGAAGCCTTTCCCGGCGCGTCTGATGAAGAAGATGCGGCGCGCATGAATGCCTTCATCGAGAGCGAGGTGCGGCAGAACCTTGCGCAATATCACTGGCTGCACAAACGCTTCAAGACTCGGCCGGTGGGAGCGCCTGGTCTGTATTAAAGCCGGCGCCAATGCGACAATCGCCGCATGCAACACGACTTTTTCTCCGCCACCATTTTGCTGCTGCTGGTATTCGATCCCTTCGGCAGCATTCCGGTGTTTTCCAACGCGTTGCGCGCGGTCGCGCCAGAGCGGCGCGTGCGTGTGGTGGCGCGTGAATGCCTGATCGCGTTTGGTGTGTTGGTCGCCTTCCTGATTGGCGGCGAGACCTTTATGCGCATCATGCAGTTGTCGCCCGCGTCGCTCTCGATCACCGGCGGCATCGTGCTGTTTTTGATTGCGCTGAAGATGATTTTTCCGACGCCGGAAGGGGTGTGGGGCGCGTTGCCGCAGCGTGAGCCGCTGATTTTTCCGCTGGCAGTTCCTCTCTTGGCTGGGCCATCGGCACTGGCTACCGTGCTGCTGCTGGGCGCACGCGCGCCTGGACGCATCGGCGAATGGACGGCGGCGCTGGCGGCGGCCTTGACGATCAGCGCCATCATTTTGGCGGCGGCCGAGCGCATTCAATCAGCGCTTGGGGAGCGCGTGGTCGCAGCGTTTGAGTGCTTGATGGGCCTGATCCTCGCGGCGGTGGCGGTCGAGATGACGATCACTGGCTTGCGCCTCGTCAAGGGCACGTTTTAGGCTGGCACATGAAACTTTCCTTCACCAAAATGCATGGCCTGGGTAACGACTTCGTCGTGCTTGATGGCATCCATCAAGCGCTTGATCTCACGGCGGCGCAATGGAAGGCGTTGGCGGACCGCCATTTCGGTGTCGGTGCCGATCAAATATTGATTGTCGAAAAAGCGCAGGGCGATGCCGACTTTCGTTATCGCATCTTCAACAGCGATGGTGGTGAAGTCGAACAATGCGGCAACGGCGCGCGCTGCTTCGTGCGCTTCGTGCACGACAAGGGCCTGACCACCAAGCGCGCGATTCGCGTCGAGACGCTCGGCGGCATCATCGAGCCCCGCCTCGAAGAAGATGGCCTTGTCACAGTCAACATGGGCGTACCAGCCTTCGCGCCAGAAGCCTTGTCCTTCAACGCTCTCCAGGCATCATCGGCCCAAGAAGCGCATGGATACTGGCTTTCCTTGATGGGGCTGGTTGACAATGGCAGCGTTTCCGCCGTCCCGAATGCCGCGCTGAAGAGTTCACAGGACCGCGCTGCGTCACCACAGCGCGTGAACATCGGCGTCGTGTCGATGGGCAATCCGCATGCGGTGCAAGTGGTGGACGATGTGGCGACAGCGCCCGTCGGCATCCACGGCCCGCTGATCGAGTCGCACGCGGCGTTTCCCAAACGCGTCAACGCCGGTTTCATGCAGATCGTCTCGCGCACCCACATCCACCTGCGCGTCTACGAGCGCGGCGCGGGCGAGACGCTGGCCTGCGGCACCGGTGCCTGCGCCGCCGTAGTCACTGGCATCGTGCGCGGCTTGCTGGAAAAAGATCAGCCGGTGCGCGTCACCACACGTGGTGGCGATTTGCTGATTCGCTGGAACGGTGAGGGCACGCCGGTGCTGATGACCGGCCCGGCGGTGACCGTGTTTGAAGGCACGATCACGCTATGACGCGAACGGCCATCATGCCATGAAAGTGCGCAAGATCAAATTGCGATTCGCCCCCGCATTACGCACTGCCAAGCCACGCAATCCGGTTGCGATGGCACTCAGAACCAAGCATGGTGGCGAGCATCGCAAGACCAACAAGGCCGCGCGCCGCACGGCCAACGCGGCGCTGAAAAACCCGGCGTCAGGCGAATAGCTCGCTCTTCGCGGCCTTGTCGCGCACCAGTTGCGGCACCGTGAAACGCGCGCCGTATTTGGCGGCGAGCGCATCGGCAATCCTCACGAAATTGCCTGCGCCTTCGCTGTTGATGTATTGCAGCGCGCCGCCGGTCCAGGCCGGAAAGCCGATGCCAAAGATCGAGCCGATGTTGGCGTCGTGGAAGGTGGTGAGCACGCCTTCTTCGAGGCAGCGCGCGGTTTCAATCGACTGGCGGTAGAGGAAGCGGCGCTTGAGTTCGGCCACGTCGTAGGCGGCGCCGGGCTTTTCGAACTGCTTGAGGCCTGACCAAAGGCTTTTCTTGCCGGTCTTGTCGCCCGCTGCAGGATAGTCGTAGAAACCGCCACCACCAGCGCGCCCCGGTCGCTTGAACTCCTTCACCATGCGCTCGAGCATGCCTTCGCCGGGCTGCGGCGTATAGCCCTTGCCTTCGGCGGCAAGATCGGCACGCGTCTGCTCCATCACCGCGACCGACAGGCTCATCGAGGTTTCATCAATCACCGCGAGCGGCCCGACCGGCATGCCGATCTGGCGCGCGGCGTTTTCGATCACCGCAGCGGGGATGCCTTCTTCGAGCATGCACGCGCCCTCGCGCACGAAGGTGCCGAAGGTGCGGCTGGTGTAGAAGCCGCGCGAGTCGTTGACCACAATCGGCGTCTTGCCGATTTGCAGCACGTAGTCGTAAGCCTTGGCCAATGTCTCGGCACCGGTCTTCGCGCCCTTGATGATTTCGACCAAGGCCATCTTGTCGACCGGCGAGAAAAAATGCAGGCCAATGAATTTTTCCGGATGTGCCGACGCGCCCGCGAGGCCGCTGATCGGCAGCGTCGAGGTGTTGGAGGCAAAGAAGCCGCCGGCTTTCAGCAACGGCTCGCTCTCGCGGGTCACTGCCGCCTTGAGTTCGCGCTTCTCGAACACGGCTTCGATGATGAGGTCGCAGTCTTTCAGATCATTCATGTCGGCTGTGGGCGTGATGAGGTTCAGCATCATCGCCGCGCGCGTCTCGTCCATGCGGCCCTGCCTGATGCGGCGTTCGAGCAGTTTGGCCGAGTAGGCCTTGCCTTGGTCGGCACTCTCTTGTGTCACATCTTTCAACACGCACGCGACACCGCGATTGGCGTTGGCCCAGGCGATGCCCGCACCCATCATGCCCGCGCCGAGGATGCCGACCCTCGCCGCTTTCCATTTCGGAATTTCCTTGGGCCCGCGCGATGCACCCGAGCGAATCGCAGTCTGGTTGAAGAACAGTGTGATGAGGTTTTTCGAGACCTGCCCCACGATCAACTCGGCAAGGTAGCGCGATTCGATGCGCAGCGCAGTCTCGATATCGACCTGTGCGCCTTCGATGATGCAGCCCATGATGGCTTCCGGCGCGGGCAGCAGGCCACGCGTTTTTTCAATCGTGATCGCCGGCGCAATCGCCAGCATTTGCGCGATTTTCGGATTGGCCGGCCCGCCGCCAGGCATGCGGTAGTTCGGCGCGTCATACGGCTGCACCGGCGCGGGATTTGCGGTGATCCAGGCGCGTGCCTTGGCAAGCATTTCTTCGGGCGTGGCGGCGAGGTCGTCGATCAGGCCGGCTTCGAGTGCGGCGCGCGGCGCGAAGGTCTTGCCCTCCATCAGGATCGGAAACGCCGCCTCGATGCCGAGCAGACGCGTGAGCTTGGTCACGCCGCCGGCACCCGGCAAGAGACCCAAGGTGACCTCGGGCAGGCCGAGTTGAATCTTTGCGTCATCGAGCGCAATGCGGTGATGCGCGGACAGCGCCAGCTCAAACCCGCCGCCCAGCGCCGCGCCGTTGAGGCAAGCCACCACCGGCCTGCCCAGTTTGTCGAAGGCGCGAAACTGGCGCTTGGC
>JANNCZ010000933.1:0-11317 GCA_031387185.1 Burkholderiales bacterium | reverse complement strand
GTTCACCCCGACCGAATCGGCGGCAGTGGCGTGCGTCTACGCGTTCCTTGTGACCTTCCTGGTCTATCGCGATTACAAGTGGCGCGACCTGCCGCACATGATCCACCGCGTCGTCAAGACGGTGTCGATGGTGATGATGCTGATCGGCTTCTCGGTCGCCTTCGGCTACATGATGGCGATCATGCAGATCCCCGCCAAGGTCACCTATTTCTTCCTGACGATTTCGGAAAACAAATACGTGTTCCTGCTGCTGGTCAACATCCTGCTGCTGCTGCTCGGCACCTTCATGGACCTGGCGCCAATGCTGCTCATCTGCACCCCGATCTTCATGCCGGTGATCGTCAAGCTCGGCATTGACCCGGTGCACTTCGGCATGATCATGATTTTGAATCTCGGCATCGGCCTGATCACGCCGCCGGTCGGGCCAACCCTGTTCGTCGGCTGTGCCATCGGCAAGGTGACAATGGAAGAGGTCTCCAAAGAGCTATGGCCGTTCTATGGCGCGATGTGTGTGGCGCTGCTGCTGGTCACCTATATCCCGGCCATTTCGCTCTGGCTACCGGGGTTGACCAAGTAAAATCCTCCGGTTGCCTCCCGTCATTTTTGCCACATTGTTGCGATGGATGCACCCAAACCGGCTCCCACCAACGGTTTCGGAGACGTCTCTCACCCACCTGCTGGAACCACTTTCATGATCGAACTGCGCGACCGCCACAGCACCGGCCCCACCGTGCGCCTGCACGACAAAGACAACATCGTCATTGCGCGCGTGGATGTCGGCCTCGGCATGAGCTTGCCGGAAGAAGGCATCACCAGCCGCAGCCAGGTCGGCGCGGGACACAAGATCGCCAGTCAGAAAATCACCAAGGGCGATCCGATCCGCAAATACGGCGTCACCATAGGATTCGCAGCAAGTGACATCGAGCCGGGCACGCTGATCCATTCGCACAATCTTGAATTCCGCGAAACCGTGCGCGACTACGCCTACGCGCGCGACTTCAAGCCAATTGCGATGGTGCCGGAAGCCGAGCGCGCCTCCTTCATGGGCATCGTGCGCGACAACGGGCAAGTAGCGACACGCAATTACGTCGGCGTCATCTCCACCGTCAATTGCTCGGCTACGGTCGTCCACAAGATCGCCGAATGGTTCACGCCCGAGCGTCTCGCAGCGTATCCCAACATCGATGGCGTCGCCGCGTTTGCACATGGCCTGGGCTGCGGCATGGAGATGACCGGCGAGCCGATGGACTTGCTCCGCCGCACCATGGCCGGCTACATCCGTCACGCCAACCTCGCTGCCGTACTCGTGATTGGCCTCGGTTGCGAGCGCAATCAAATCGCCGGCCTGCTCGAAGCCGAGGGCCTCTCCATCGGCCCGCGCCTCAAAACCTTTGTCATGCAGGAAACCGGTGGCACGCGCAAGACAATTGAAGCCGGCATTGAACAAGTCAAGGCCCTGCTTGCCAGTGCGAATGCCGTCACGCGCACCCGCGTGCCGGCCAGCCACTTGTCGATTGGCCTGCAATGCGGCGGCTCGGACGGTTTCTCGGGCCTTACCGCCAACCCAGCGCTGGGGGCCGCGATGGACATCCTCGCGCGCCACGGCGGCACCGCGATTCTTTCGGAGACGCCGGAGATCTACGGTGTTGAACACACTCTTACCTGCCGCGCCCGCACTAAAGAGGTCGGTGAAAAACTGATCGAACGCATTCGCTGGTGGAAAGACAATTACGCGGTCGGCCGCGACGTGCAGATCAACGGCAAGGTGAGCCCCGGCAACAACGCCGGCGGCCTCGCCAACATTTTCGAGAAATCGCTCGGCTCGTCGATGAAGGGCGGCACCGGTCCCTTGATGGAAGTCTATAAGTACGCCGAACCGGTCAAGCAACACGGCCTCGTATTCATGGACACACCCGGTTATGACCCGGTATCGGCCACCGGGCAAATCGCCGGCGGCGCCAACATGATCATGTTCACCACCGGGCGCGGCTCGATGTTCGGCGCCAAGCCGGTGCCGTCGATCAAGCTCGCCACCAACACGCCGATGTACCAGCGCCTGATCGAAGACATGGACATCAACTGCGGCGGCGTGATCGACGGCGACGTGACGATGAACCAGATGGGGCAACAGATTTTTGAATTGATGTTGCGCATCGCATCTGGCGAAAAATCCAAGAGCGAGCTTCTTGGTCTGGGCGACCACGAGTTTGTACCCTGGCAGATTGGCATCACCGGATGACGATGTCAGAGCCCGCGCCGGACGCGTACCGACAGCTTGGAAAGTTCATCGTATCTTTCCAACATGCTGAGGACGCCATCAACGAGATACTCGTTCTTCTTTCTAAGGCGGACGACGATGAAGCAGTTCGCATTTTGATGAATGAATTGGGATACTCGCAACGCCTCAAAACGGTAGACGCGTTATTCACGAGGTTTGTCGATCTTCGCCAAGATTCGGATAAATCGGAGACGGTTGAATTTCATAAGTTGATTGGTGATCTTGGTAATCTGGGCACTCGTCGAAATGAGTTTGTTCATTCAAAGTACGTGCCATGGCGCAATGTCGAAGGGGCGTGGGGCCTGATTCGCAAGAATTCCAGGTTTCATCAGCGTATTAGAGAAGAACGCGAAGAGGAGCTTTTGCCCGGGGCATTTGATGCTGACCTTGAAAGAGTTCAGCTAGCTCTCCGGCGACTTGAAGAATTCCGACTAAGAATTCTTGATTGGCTCTATCCCGACGTATCAACGTGATTTTTCGCGCAAGTGTGCAGGTTCAGCGTACGTCAACGACCGTCGGCCGACGAGTGGTGCGAACATTAAACGCTAGCGCACAGATGTCCATCGACTCAGAAAAATGATGAGGCTAAATCAACGAGCATTGGGTCGTTTGTACGATTCGAAGCGCAAGCCGGCTTTTTCTCCCGATGGCGTCTCCGTAGGTATCGTCCACCTCGGCCTCGGCAACTTTCATCGCGCGCATCAGGCGGTCTATACCGACAGCATCCTGGCGCGCGATCCGCGCTGGGGCATCTGCGGCGTCAGCATGAAGTCGCGCGGCGTGGTTGACGCGCTGCGCGCGCAGGATGGCCTTTACACCGTGGTGGCGAAAGATGCAGCCGGCGCGCGGCCACGCGTCATCGGCAGCGTGCGCGAAGCACTGTGCGGTACGGACGACATGGCACAAGTCATCGCGCGCATGGCCGCGCCCGCAACGCGCATCGTGACACTGACCGTCACCGAAAAAGGCTACTGTCACGATCCCGCGACCGGCAAGCTCAACTTCAGCCATCCGGATATCGTGCATGATTTGGAAAACCGGGATGCGCCAAGAAGTGCTCCAGGAGCCATTCTTTCGGCACTTCGTGCCCGCAAGGCGCTTGCACCAAAGGTTTCGGGCCTGTCATCCTCATCAAACCGGGACGCATGCAAGCTCACCATCCTCTCCTGCGACAATCTGCCGCACAACGGTCGCACGCTCGAAGGCTTGATGCACGAGTTGGCCGCGGCTGCCGACCCGACACTGTCAAGCTGGATTCGCGACCACGTGAGCTTCCCCTCGACGATGGTGGATCGCATCGTGCCGGCCACCACCGCACAACACATCGCCGATACCGAAGCCCTGCTTGGTGCGCACGATGCCGCGCCGGTGATGACCGAGCCATTCTCCCAGTGGGTGATTGAGGATCGTTTCGCAGCGGAGCGGCCGCCTTGGGACGAAGCGCAAATTGGGGATGAAGCAGGCGCGCAATTTGTCGCCGATGTCGCGCCGTTCGAATTGATGAAGCTGCGCCTCCTCAACGCCGCGCACTCGGCGATGGCGTATTTGGGCTATCTCGCCGGGTACGAGTTCATCTATCAGGCCAGCGCCGATCCGCTGTTCGCTTCGATGGTCGAGCGCTTGTGGCGGGAGGTTGCGCCAACCTTACCGGCGCTGCCAATCGACGTGCAGCAGTACCAGCGCGACCTAATGCAACGCTTTCGCAACACAGCCCTGCCGCACCGCACCGGGCAGATCGCGATGGATGGCTCGCAAAAACTGCCGCCGCGAATTTTGAACACGGTGCGCGATTGCCTCGCCGCAGGCACCTCGACCGACGCGCTGGCCCTCGTGGTGGCGAGCTGGATGCGCTATGTGAGCGGCGTGGATGAGCAGGGCCGCGCGATTGATGTACACGACCCGATGAGCGCAGAGTTTGTGCGCATTGCCACGGCGACTCGTGGCTCGCCGACAGCGCTGCACCAACAACTGCTGGCGCTGCCCGCGATATTTGGCACAGACCTGCCCGGTGCCGCAACATTTGTCGCAAATGTTCAGCATCAACTCGAAACCTTGATTACACAAGGTGTTCGGGCCACTCTGAGCAGGTAAGACTTTCTGATGCCCTCTGCATGCGGATCGGATTTACGCGCGTGCAATGGCTCCTGATGCTCTGACGTTGGACAACACTTTTCTCCATTCGCCCAAAGTTTGGCTTGGAAATTTTCCGCTGTGGACGTTCGCATTGAGCATGGAGTCCGCCACCGATCGTTCTTCGTCGCTCAACTGCAGCAGCTTTTTTGAGGATATGTCGTTCAAGGAATCCAAAACGGCATGTGCAATCCTTGCGGCAATGACATAACCCGGGTCAGACAAGCTCCGGCCGAGCCAGCGCTCATAAAAATCCGCAGGTTTGATCTCTTTATTTCGCCTGAAAAATGCAAAATTCATGAGAGCCGCCATTGCGATGTTTGACACCTGGTTTTTTTCCAAGGCCCATCTAAAGCAACGGGCAGCCAGTGTTTCCCGTAGATGCGCTGGAAACCACAATTCCGCAATCATGATTAGCGTCACCGCATGCGACCCATTGCGGTAGTTCAATACCTCATCGATTGTTTCGTCACTACTTTCGAGCGCCAGTTCCAGGTTCGCGATTTCCTTGACGCAAGAACTTCCTTCATCGGTCGCTATGGCGACCTCGAGACGAGTCCAGCTAAGCAGAAAGCTTTCTTTGAATGCCCGTATCACAACGGGCAGCAAGGCTTGTGCGTAGGGCAGAGTGAGCGGAGAGCAAAGGTCGAAGATGACAGAGCAGGGAATGTGCGCATATTTTGTGTCGAGCGTCTCTTCTGCGGGACTACTGGGCCACGAATTAAATCGATTTAGAATTTTCTCAACTGCGCTGGCTTTGTTTTCTTCGGATGGAACAAAGACAATCGCGGTGACAAGTAAATGTCTTGCGGGCCGAGTCCAGCCTCCAAAGGCCTCGCGGAACGACTCTGCATATCCGATTAGCCCGTCAAAGTTCATCGTTTCTGTCGAGGCAAACTCTTCCATCAGCGCTGCAATCTTGGGGTCGGGAGTGCTCGACGCAATAGACAGTAAGGCCTCTTGCGCTAACTGACGCTCCAGTGCGCCACTCGCTTCACTCGCCGCAAATGTCCGCAGTTCGTGATCGAAATACCAAACCCGCAAGAACTCAACGAGACAGCGCACCGGCGCGCTGCGTTGCATCTTGACGTTGAGGCAAAGACGCATCAGCGGCTCGGTAAGCCGGTAATAGGCTTCCTTGCCCGCAGACTCGGCCTTCACCAGCCTCACATCCTTTAGCTTTCCCAATTGCGACGAGATTGATTGCGAACTCGCATGCGCATGGCGTGCAATGTCTTTGACGGTGACCCCACCTTGCAGATCACACATCACTTCGATGATCTTGCGCTGCTGCGGCGAAAGCACTTGCATTTTTGCCTGGTAGTAGGGCGTCAAGTCATCTAGCGTTTTCATGAACGGCTCGACCAGATCGTCCATTGACTCGCGCGTGAGGAACTGCGCGAAGATCATGTAGACGCGCGGATTGCCGCCTGCGAGATGCTGCAGCGCGCGCAAGCGCGCACGGCCTGTGGGCGTGACCAGGAACTCTGCTGCGTCGTCCCGCCCACGCAACCGGGCGGCTTTTTGCAGCAGTTCGCTTGCCTCGTCAATCGTGAATTCTTCGAGGTTTTCGATCTGAAAAAAGCCGTAGAACGGCGAGCGCTGTAGCTGTACTGCCGCAAAGAGAGTGGGGGCGCTTGCGATGATGCCTATTCGCTGTCCCTCCTGCAGCCATGCGCGCAGCTTCTTCTGCCCGCTTTCGCCAAGCCCTTCGAAAATCATGTCCAGATTTTCGGCGAGTATTAGCAACGTCTTTGCGCCAAGCGCCTGATCGATCAGGGCGCGTGCTTGCGACTCCTTTTTGGTGAGTGGCAAATCAGAGAGAGCGTCGATTCTCTTGTCGAGCGTCGTGGAATCAAGCGCCAAGCCCTCGCGCTCCACCGTTTTGAGAATGCGCAGGAGCAGGTCGAAGAACGAGGCGATGCCCCACTCTTCTTCTCTGAGCCACACCACGGCATATCGATCCGTATTTAGTGATGCCTGTTTGATCTTGTGGTACGCAAGCGCAATCAAATGGGTTTTGCCAATACCTCGCGGGCCAACCAGGAGGTCGAAGTGTTTGGCTGCAGTGTCGATGCTTGCTTTGGAATGCTCTACCAGACGATCGAGGATGGGTTGGCGCTTGACGAACAGGGCTTCAAGCGTATCCAAGGGCATCAAGCTTGGCGTAAACGTCGAGATCAGGCGGGTGGGTTCGTTCATGTCATAGCCCCCTGTATAGCCGCCACCAGCGGGCGATTAGGGGATAACGGAAGCGGTAGCGGCCGTCGAGTTCTCGTGTGAGGTAGTGATCGCTTGTCAGTTTGTCCAGGTATTCGAGAACTGCGTCGCGGGCAAGCAATCCGTTCGCTTGCACAAGTGTGTGTGCATCCGCGATGGATATCGATTCATCTCGAATGGCAAAAATGTCAAGCAACCCGCGAACGATGGGGGTGTTGGTTTCGCCGTAGTAGTCTTCAATGCGGTCGTAAAAGTATTTCAGGTTCCACGGATCGTTTGCAGCGGTCAGCGCTTCGCTGACCAGGGTCTGAATATTGGCTTCGTTCGCGGCGACTCGGCTGACGACAAGACCTTTGACCAATTGATGGATGTAGTAGGGCACATTGCCTGCCGCGCGGGCAATTGTGTCCGCCGAGTCGTTGTCTTCGGCGGACAAAAAGCCCTCCCCGTTCAACAACTTTTGGGCAAGCTGTACTGCGTGGGCTTCGCTCAACGGCGGCACTTCCATCAAGTGCATGTCGTTAAATGCGGCGTTGCGATACCCGGCTTTTTCCTTCAAGTCGTCTAGCACATGGCGCAGGCCAATCGAGCCGGTGATCACAAAGCGCAGAGTGTTTGACTCCTGACGGATGGCGCGCAGCAAATCCAACAGGTCGGATGCGGCCAGCGCGCCATCGCGTTTGATGATCTCTTGCACCATCCACGGAAATTCATCCCAGAACAGGATGATCTGTTGGTCCAATGCGGCAAGGTCTTGCAATACGGCGTGAATCACTTTGGGCCATTGCGGTCCAGGCAACTGCGGCAGCGTGCCGATATGCTCGATTTTGGTACCGCTCAATGATTGGAGTAACTCGAAGCTTTTGGTTTTGGCGCGTGTGCCGAAGCCGATGAGACTGCCAAAATCGTCAATCAATAGCTTGGCCAAATCCTCGAGTGTTTCGATGCGTTCAAGATCGCGATAACGCATCAACTTTCCTTCGAGAGGTGTCGCGCAGATTTTTTTGATGAGCTGGGTTTTGCCAAGTCTTCTTTCGGCAGTGAGCACCACGCTTTGCTGCTCGAGGGCGTGCCAAAGCTGGACAATCATCTCGTCACGCCCGATGACATCCTCGGGTGCCAGTTGTCCGCCTGGGTTAGCTTTCATGCTGCTCTCCAAAATGTCAATTTCGGACTTGAATTATATACGTCAATTATGACATACGTCAATATTGACGTACGTCATAATTGACGTATATGTTAAAAACAGTATATTTTTCAATTGCTTAATAATTATAATTTTTTCCTCCATAAGAAACTACGGATTTTTACAAGAACCGATCCTGACGAAGTTCTCGGGCCGATTCCCGTCTTGAATAGATTCAATTTCATCAGACTGCCTGGCCGATTTTGCCGGCACATGGGATGCCGCCTCGTTCAAGTCCGATGCGGCCGAATCGACGTATACCGATGAATGCCGCCAAGCACCCAATCATGAAATCGATCCTCGCCGTTGTCCTCGTGCTGGTCGCAGCGGTAGCGCTAGCCGCTGCCTGCGCACCGGTGGCAACCCTCAATGCGCTGACACCGTCGGATACCCACGTGTTTACGCAGGGCGTGGCCTACGGACCCGACCCGCGCCAGCGCCTCGACATCTACCAGCCACGCGCAGCCGCTCCCGCCAACGGTTTCCCGACGGTGGTGTTTTTCTATGGCGGGGCCTGGAATCGCGGCGACCGGGCCGACTACCGCTTTGTCGGCGAAGCGCTGGCCTCGCGCGGCATCCTCGCTATCCTGGCCGACTACCGGCTTTACCCGCAGGTGCGCTACCCGGAGTTTCTACGTGACTCAGCTGCCGCGCTCGCATGGGCGCACGACCAGGCGCCGCGGCTGGGAGGAGACGCGAAGCGCCTGTTTGTGATGGGGCACAGTGCCGGCGCCTACAACGCGGCCATGCTCGCTCTTGACGCGCGCTGGCTCGCTCAGGTAAATCTGTCGCCCGCCATGCTCGCCGGCTGGATCGGGCTGGCCGGGCCCTATGATTTTTTTCCGATGACCAATCCTGACGCGCAGCCGGTGTTCTTCCATCCGGCCTACCCGAAGGATTCACAGCCGATCGACTACGCCAGCGCGGCAGCACCGGCAACTTTTCTGGCGGCTGCCGAGACCGACCAACTGGTCAACCCCCAGCGCAATACGCGCCAACTGGCGAAAAAACTCGCCACAGTGGGAGTGGCCGTCACACTCAGGGCCTACGAGAAGCCCGATCACGGCACGCTGATCGGAGCGTTCGCGCGGCCCTTGCGCTGGATCGCACCGGTGCTCGATGACGTCAGTGCATTCGTGAGAGATCAGGCGCCCGCCCGCTAAAATGCGCGCAATGCCGCGCCGCTCCCTGATCCTGCTCGCTGCGCTGCTGCTCGTGGCCAGCGCCGCCGTTCTGTGGTCCCAGGAGTGGCTGTCGGTCGAATGGTTGGTCAACCATCGCGATGACTTGATCGCCTTTTGCCACGCCAACATGGGGTTGATGGTGCTGGCATACGCGGGCACATTCATATTATGTGCTGCCCTGTCGGTGCCAGGGGCCGCCGCAACGCTGACGCTGGCGGCGGGCATGGTATTCGGCCTGATCCCCGGCGTCGCGCTCGCAGCGCTCGCGGCTACCGCCGGCGCCACCTGTTCGTTCCTGATCGCGCGCCATTTGCTGCACGAGTGGATGCACGCCCGCTTCACCCGCGTATTTGCGGTGATCGATCGCGGCATAGCGCGAGACGGCGCGTTCTTTTTATTCATGATGCGGCTGGTAATCGTGTTTCCCTTCTTCGTAGTCAACCCGGTGATGGGGCTAACTGACATGCGCGTGCGCACCTTCATGGTGGCGAGCCTGCTGGGCATGATTGCCAATACCTTCGTCTGGGTCAATGCCGGCACCATGCTGGCGAAAATGGATTCGCTCGACGATGTGTTGTCATGGGAAATGGCGCTGGCGCTGGCGTTGATCGGCGTGCTGCCGCTGGTGATCCGCTATGCATGGCGGCGCTGGACCGCGCGCGCGTGACCTGTGATTGACGGCGATTCCGCGCCAACCGAATATACGTGACGTGTCAGTGTCGGGTCCATCAAGAGAAAACCGGCGCAAGTTGCCGGGCTATAATTCGGTCTCAGCGCCGATTTGACGATCAGCTTGCAGGCGCGGGCAGCCCGGATGGCACTCTGTCAGCGGCTGCCAATAAATATAGCTAAAGCGCGTTCCGCACGAAACACCGCAGACCCGCATTGGCTCCCAAGCTGACGCGGGTTTTTGTTTTTGGCATCGCAGGAATACAGCAATGGAACACCCTTCCTTACACGAGCAATTGACGCTGCTGCTGGGGCAGCGCATTCTTGTGCTTGACGGTGCAATGGGCACCATGATCCAGCGCCACAAGCTCACCGAAGAGCAATACCGCGGCGACGGCGGCGCGCCCGGCATGTGGGAGCGATTCAAGGACCACTCGCACGACCTCAAGGGCAACAACGAGCTGCTGACGCTGACGCAGCCGCAGATCATCAGCGGCATTCACGAAGCCTACCTCGCCGCCGGCGCCGACATTCTTTCGACCAATACCTTCGGCGCACTGCGCATTGCGCAAGCAGACTACAAACTCGACTCCCTGGGCTACGAGCTGTCGCGCGCGGGCGCCGAGTTGGCCAAGGCTGCCTGCCGCAAATTCTCGACGCCGGACCAGCCGCGCTACGTTGCTGGTGCGCTTGGGCCCACGCCCAAGACCGCTTCAATATCGCCCGACGTCAACGATCCGGGTGCGCGCAACGTCACCTTCGATCAACTCGCTGATGCCTACGCCGAGAGCGTGCGCGGCCTGCTCGACGGCGGCGCCGATCTGCTGCTGGTCGAAACCATCTTCGATACACTCAATGCCAAGGCGGCATTGTTCGCCATTGACGTGGTGTGCGAAGAGCGCGGACTGGATGGCAAAGAGGGCCGCCCACAACGCCCGCCGCTGATGATCTCGGGCACCGTCACCGACGCCTCTGGCCGCATCCTTTCCGGCCAGACCGTCGCCGCCTTCTGGAACAGCGTGCGCCACGCCAAGCCGCTCACGATTGGTCTGAACTGCGCGCTGGGCGCGTCGATGATGCGCCAGTACATCGACGAGTTGTCCGGCATTTGCGACACCTACATCTGCGTCTACCCCAACGCCGGTTTGCCCAACCCGATGTCCGAGACCGGCTTTGATGAAACGCCGGAGACGACCTGCTGCGCGCTGACCGAATTCGCGCTGGCCGGTTTCACCAACATCGTCGGTGGCTGTTGCGGCACCACGCCCGAACACATTCACGCAGTCGCGCACGGCGTGGCCGGCAAGGCGCCGCGCCGCATTCCCGATGTTCCGAAAGTGATGCGCCTGTCGGGGCTGGAGGCGGTGACGATTGACGAAAAGTCATTGTTCGTCAACGTCGGCGAGCGCACCAATGTGACCGGCTCCAAAGCCTTCTCGCGCATGATTTTGAACGGGCAGTACAACGACGCCCTTGCGGTGGCGCGCCAGCAGGTCGAAAACGGCGCGCAGGTGATCGACATCAACATGGACGAAGCGATGCTCGATTCGCAAGCGGCCATGACCAAATTCATGAATCTAATCGCTAGCGAACCCGATATCTCACGGGTGCCGATCATCACGAAGGCGACACCATGGGCGCGCGACCCCG
>JANNCZ010000930.1:0-1502 GCA_031387185.1 Burkholderiales bacterium | reverse complement strand
GCCGCGGCCAAGCGCAAACACGGCCTGGAACCTGCATAACGGATGGTTACGACGCAATCACAGTAGCCTCGTCCATATGGGAATCGATTGGCTCACCACAAATAGTGCACCAGCAATTACATTATCAACAAGGGCATGTTCGCGCCGCGCGGTGCGCGGTCAGTAGCCCCACGAACTGTCAGGCAAACACCGTTTGCCGCGAGTGCGGCGGCCAGGCCGACTGCCTGCCAATCCCAACCGAAAGGATCGAACACCATGCAAAGACGTGAATTCAACGCAGCCGCGCTCGCCACTCTTGCAGGACTCGGCGGCGGCCTGCGCTTTGCCCACGCCCAGGTCCAATGGACGCCGACCAGGCCATTCAAACTGGTGGTGTCGGCAGCCCCGGGCAGCCCGCCCGATATCACGGCACGGCCGCTGGCCGAATTGCTCGCCGCCACACTCGGTCAGCCAGTCGTGGTGGAAAACCGGCCCGGCGCCGGCGGTATCGTCGGCATGGAGGCGGTGCTGCGCAGCGCCCCCGACGGCTACACCATCGGCATGGCCTCGCAATCGCAAATGGTGTTCAACCCGCACCTGTTCGAAAAGCTGTCCTACGACCCGGCGCGCGATGTGCAAACCGTGATTCGCCTGGCCAGTGTGGCGATGGTGTTGGTGGCCCACCCGTCTCTGCCTGCCGATTCACTCAAGGATCTGATGGCGCTGTCGCGCACCCGGCCCACCCCGCTGCACATCGGCGTCGCGCCGCTCGGCCAGCCGCCGCATGTGCTGGGCCTGCTGGCGCAGAGCGAGGCGGGCCTCAAGCTCGAATGGCTGCCCTTCAAAGGCGGCGTGGAAGCGGTGGCCGCTTGCCGGGCCGGCGACATACCGCTGGCAGTGGAGGCGCCATCGACGGTAGCCCAGCATGTCAAGGCCGGCGCGCTCAAGGCGCTGGCGGTCACCGGCACGGTGCGTGAACCCACCTTGCCCGATGTGCCTACTGTGAGCGAGATCCTCGGCCGCCGGGTGCCGGGCGAAACCTGGTTCGGCCTGGTGCTCCCGCGCGGGACGCCGGCCGAGATCGTTGCGCGTCTGCAGCGCGACACGGCCGCCGCGCTGGCACGCCCCGAGATCCGCGCCGTGTACAGCCGCTTCGGCTGGCGCCTGATCGAAGGCTCGTCCGCCGAGGAGTTCGCCGCCACGGTGCGCGATGAAGGCCCGAAATGGGGCGAGATCATCCGCAAGGCTGGCGTGAAACTGGGATGATCGTCAGTGTCGGCGAGGCAGCAATGATGAACACTCCCATCATCACTTCCGGTATCGCTTCCGGCGCCACTCCCGGCATCACTCCTGGCATCGACACGATCAGCGGCCTGGTGGCCGATGACCGGGTACATCACTCGGTGTACAGCGACCCGGCGATCTTCGATCTCGAAATGGATCGCGTCTTCGGACGCGCCTGGCTGCTGCTCGGCCACGACAGCCAGATACCCGGTCCTGGCGACTACATCACCACCCGCATG
>JANNCZ010000926.1:0-4343 GCA_031387185.1 Burkholderiales bacterium | reverse complement strand
CGAGCCGCCGCGCTTGCCCTGGAGTTCTAGCGCACGGTCGATGGTGATTTCGACCAGCGCCTCAAGACGGCGCAGTTCCGGGTCTTCAAATTTTTCACGGCGGTACACGGAGGAGTCGAGCACACCGAAGCGCAGCATCGCGGCGATGCCGAACGAGAGCGAGAACTGCGCCTGAATCGGCGTTTGCGGTGCACGATTGCCGCAGTAAATCGTGGCTTCGCGGTAGGTGGTCAGTTCGATACGGGTGATGCCGGCAGTGGATACCGGTGTGGCGGCAAGCGACGCGGCGGTTGCCGTGCCATCGTTTGCACCCCCGCCGCCAAGCTCCTCGCGCGCACTCTTGGCCATCTCGGCCCCGTAGTGCACGTGCCGCACCGCTGCGTAGGGCTTGATGTAGGCATCGAGAATCAGGTCTTCGTGCGGCGCCGGCATGGTCTCGGGCGAAGCGGCAGAAAAATTGGCCGCATAGTAGGCGAGCGCATCATCGGGTGCGCTGATGGCTGCCTGCGCCGAGAACGCGGCCTGCATGCCGAGCGATGCGCTGTGCGCGAGATAAGTGTTGCGCGCGGTCTTGCCCTGCGTCACCGGCAAATAGACACTGGCGGGCAATTGGCAGGCGGCAATGTCAATCGCGCGCGCGATGCCGTGTGCGTCAAGGCCGATCAGGCGCGCCACACCCGCCGCCACGCCGAGCGCCGGCCACACGCCATCGACATGCATGCCCGGCTTGATGCGCAGCCAGCCGCCGGCGCGTGCACCAACTTCGTAGGCCAGCGCAAGGGCATCGATGGTCGCGTCGAGACCGCGCTCGTTGGCCACCGCGAGCGGTAACAGCGCGGCCGCCGCTGCGACTCCGGGCCGGCCGTGCGCATAGGCGTGACCCTCGCAGGCTTCATCCCAGGTCGCGGCCATCGCGCCCACTTGCGCTGCCGCGATCAGCGACAAGCGCCGGCCGCCGGGAAAAGTGAAAGGGCCGGATTCGAGCATCGAATAATTTTCTTCAAACACCATCACCTCGGGCGCTTCGCGCCCGGCGAGCATGCAGCCGATGGTGTCGAGCAGGATCAGGCGCGCGGCGTTGTGCGCGGCTTCACTGGCGGGGCGTGTCGCGCGCAGGGCGGCTGCACCATGCAGCGCATCGGCATGGGCCTGCCAATGGCTCCAGGAGCCATTCTTCACCGCATCTCCTTGTGCGTTTGTTGCACTTGCGGTCAACGCGCCGGGCGCGAGCATTGGCTCGGACGCGGATGCACCCAAGCGCTTGCTGGTTTTCTGTGAACCCATCAGCCGCCCTTCACGCCAGCCGCGCGGATCACCGGCCCCCAGCGGCGGATTTCATTTGCAATAAAACGGGTGTATTCGATCCCCGCCATGAAGTGCGGCGTGAGACCGAGCTCGCCGAGCTTGGTTTGAATCTCGGGCTGCATCACCACCTTGGACAACTCGGTCTGCATGCGCTCCAGAATGTCCTTCGGCACGCCCGCCTGGGTCGAGATGCCGAACCACGCTTCGCCGCCGGTGCCGGGCACCACTTCATCCATCGCCGGCACATCGGGATAAGTTTTGAGCCGCACACTGCTCGCGACCGCCAGCGCGCGCGCACGGCCACCGCGAATGTAGGCACCGGCCGCGACCGGGCCATCGAGCACGGCATCGAGCTGGCCGGCGATCATGTCGGCAACGGCCGGGCCAGTACCTTTGTAGGGGATGTGGACCATGTCGATATTGGCGCGCTGTTTCAATAACTCGCCGCTCAAAAAGCCGGCCGAGCCGACGCCCGCCGACGAGTAATTGAGCACGCCGGGCTTGGCACGCGCCATCGCGATGAACTCCTGAAATGTTTTGGCCGGATGATCGGTGCGCACGATCAACAGGTTGGGCAGCATGCCGAGCAACACCAGATGCGCGAAGTCGTCGAGCGGCTTGTAGGTCACGCTGTTGATCTGCGGCCCGAGCGAGATCGACGCGTTGTTCGACATGAAGAGGGTGTAGCCATCGGGCGCGGCCTTGGCTGCCGCGTCAGCCCCGACCGCGCCGCCGGCACCGGGACGGTTGTCGACCACGAACGAAACCTTCATCGCCTCCTGCAATCGCAAGGCGAGAAAGCGCGCAAGGATATCGGTCGAGCCGCCGGGGGCGAAGGGCACGATGATGCGGATCGCCCGTGATGGCCACGACTGCGCATTGGCGCGCGAGGCGATCAGGGCAGTGCCAGTGGCGGCCAGGAGCGTGCGGCGTTTCATGGAGGCGGGAGTGTCAAAGTTGATGCGGGCAGATCACGGCAAAGGCTGCTGTTGTAGACGCAAAGCAAGCATACAGGATTGCGCGCAATGCGCCTGCATGCATTCTGCAATGCGGCGCAAACCCTTGGTGGGAGCGCGTTTTCACGTGGATCGCTGCGCCAGCCTGATGCGCCAGCCAGCATCATTGTTCAGCCACGGTGCGAACGCGGTTGCGCCGCCGCCCGCCTTGTCGAGTGCCCATGCGAGGCACAGGTTGGATGACAGCAAGGGCACGCCGGGATGCTTGGCTGACAACTGCGCAATGGCGCGCAGGGTCGGCATGCCGGTGCCGCTCATCAACACGGCTTCCGCGCCTTCAAGATCAAGCGTAGCGAAGACGTCGAGCACGCGTGCCGTGGTCAGTTTGTAGATGCCGCGCGTGTCGAGCAGGTCAGCCGGCAACCCGGCGACGCTGGTGAGCGTGAAGCCGGCGTTGCGCCAGTAGTGCTGCCCGGCTTCAGACAACCATTGCGGATAGGGCGAGAGCAGGGCGATGCGTTTGACCTTCAACTCGGCCAGTGCCTCTCGAATCGCCTGTGCCGATGAAATCACCGGCACGCGCGCACGCGCACTGGCTTGCCCCAGCAAACGCGCTTCTTCCTCTTGCCCTACGAGATAGCACGAGCCGGTGCAGGCAAAGCCCGCCGCAGCGAGCGGTGCCACGTCAAACTGCCCGAGCGTGGCGGGGAGGCGGTCGAAGTAGTCGAGCAGGCGCTGGCGCGAATCGGCGATGGAACTGGTGAGGCGCGCGGTGAGCACGGTGCCGCCGAGCAGCAGTTGCATCTCCGGCTCAACCGTGGTGTTGGCTTGTGGTGTGGTGATGCCGGTGACGCGGCCGTATTCGGGCATCTCCGCAGGCGCAGTGCTCACCTCAGGCCTCGTAGCTTTTGCCGCGCGCGATCAGCGCGGGCGTGCCGATCAACACGTTGAGGCCATCGAAGTCGAGCATGCGATCCGCATAAGGCTTGGTGCTGCCGTGCTCCTTGAGGCTGGCGTAGTAGCTGGTCAAGGTGTGCGCCACCGCGCGCACGGTGCCGCCGGGGAAGATGGCGATGCGATAGCCGAGCGCTTCGAGATCAGCCGCACTCTTGACCGGCGTCTGCCCGCCCTCGACCATGTTGGCGAGCAGCGGTGCGCGCCCCGCGAAGCGCGCGTTCACTGCGCGCATCTGCTCCTCCGATTTCACCGCTTCGATGAACAGCGCATCGACACCGGTGTCGAGATAGCGCTCGGCGCGCTCGACGGCGGCATCGAAGCCCTCGACCGCCACCGCGTCCGTGCGCGCGAGGATCAAGGTGTCGCGTGAAGCGCGCGCATCGAGCGCGGCTTTGAGCTTGCCGGTCATCTCGGCCACCGGCACTACCGCCTTGCCCGCAAGATGGCCGCAGCGTTTGGGAAAGGTCTGGTCTTCGAGTTGAATCATCGATGCGCCCGCGCGCTCGAAGCCGCGCACCGTGCGCTGCGTGTTCAGCGCATTGCCGAAGCCGGTGTCGGCGTCGATGATGACCGGCAGATCGACACGTTCACGAATTGCCGCCATCGTGTCGCACACCTCGGTGAAGGTGGTAAGGCCAATGTCGGAGGTGCCCAGGCGCGTGTAGGCAATCGATGCGCCGGAGAGATACAGCGCTTCAAAGCCCGCTTGCGCGGCAACGTGCGCCGAGAGCGCGTCGTAAATGCCGGGGGCGAGCAACAGACGCTGTTGTTGCAAACGCGTGCGCAGTGACGCTGGTGCCGCTGCTCGCGCCGGTGATCCTGCCAGTGTTGCTGATGTTTCTCGCGTTGCTGACGTCAAACTCATGGCACTCCCTCGGCCTGTTTCAGGCCGGTGATCATCGATGTGTTGAGAAGATGCTGTAGCGCGCGTTCCGGATCGCGCGCGATTGCCTGCAGTTCGGCCAGCGCCGCTCCGCGCTTGATTGGGTCACGCTCCTGCATGCGCGCGCGGTTACGCCCCGATTGTGCCAGCACATGTTCGAGTGCCACCGGGCGGCGCTGGCGTTCGTAATGATCGAGCGGCGCTTCGTCGGGCGCGGCGTGGCCGGACGCAAGCGTGACAGC
>JANNCZ010000824.1:0-1984 GCA_031387185.1 Burkholderiales bacterium | reverse complement strand
GCGTTGGGCGTCATAGCAAGCCGGGAAACCGTTGGTGTGAGCGGGTCTTAGCTACAATATTGCCTCTTGAGCGCACCGAGACATGGCATGAGCACTGACCTGTGGGACAACCCGATGGGCACCGCCGGGTTTGAATTCATCGAATACGCCGCGCCCGACCCGGTCGCGATGGGGGCGCTGTTCATGCGCATGGGCTTCAAACCGATTGCGCGGCATCGCCGCAAAAATGTCACACTGTACCGGCAGGGTGAGATCAACTTCATCGTCAACGCTGAACCGGATTCGTTCGCGCAGCGCTTCGCGCGCCTGCACGGGCCGTCGATCTGTGCGATTGCGTTTCGTGTGCAGGATGCGGCACAGGCCTACCGGCGGGCGCTTGACCTTGGCGCATGGGGCTTTGATGGCGGCAGCGGGCCGGGCGAACTCAACATCCCGGCGATCAAGGGCATCGGCGATTCGCTGATCTATCTGATCGATCGCTGGCGCGGCAAGAATGGCGCGCACGAGGGCGATATCGGCAATATCGGATTTTTCGATGTGGACTTCGAGGCGCTCAGTTTGCATGGTGCGCACGGTTCAAGCGGAGATCTCAACCCAAAAGGTAATGGCCTGACCTACATCGACCACCTCACGCACAACGTCTACCGTGGCCGCATGGATGAGTGGGCCGGCTTTTACGAGCGCCTGTTCAATTTTCGCGAGAACCGCTACTTCGATATCGAAGGCCAAGTCACCGGCGTCAAGTCGAAGGCAATGAGCAGCCCCTGCGGCATGATCCGCATCCCGATCAATGAAGAGGGCAATGACAAGCAGGGGCAGATTCAGGAGTATCTGTCGGCGTATCACGGTGAGGGCATTCAGCACATTGCGCTCGGTGCGTCAGACATTTACGCCACGGTCGATGCGATGCGCGCCAACCAGGTCGCGCTGCTCAATACGGTGGATACCTATTACGAACTGGTGGACAAGCGCATCCCCGGCCACGGCGAGCCGCTGGCCGAACTCCAGCGGCGCAAGATTTTGGTCGATGGCAAGGCAGGCGCGCTGTTGCTGCAAATCTTCAGCGAAAACCAGTTGGGGCCGATCTTTTTTGAGTTCATCCAGCGCAAGGGTGACCAGGGTTTCGGCGAAGGCAATTTCAAGGCGCTGTTTGAGTCGATTGAGCTGGACCAGATGCGCCGCGGCGTGCTCAAGAGTGCGTGAGCATGGCGATGGCCAACGCGACTGGCAGGGTTGCCCCGCTGCCGCGCGCAGACTGGACTATCGACCAAGGCTGGGCGGCTTACACGCCAGCGCAACACGCCGTGTGGCGGACGCTGTTCGACCGCCAGACCCAGCTACTGCCGGGGCGGGCGTGCGATGCCTTTGTCGACGGCATGCGTGCGCTGCCGATGGGCCGTGAAGCGATTCCGGATTTTCATGCCCTCAATGAAGTACTGATGCGCCACACCGGCTGGCAACTGGTGGCCGTGCCGGGCCTGGTGCCTGACGAGGTGTTCTTCGCGCATCTGGCGCAGCGGCGCTTCCCGGCCGGCAACTTCATTCGCCAAGCGCATCAACTCGACTATCTCGAAGAGCCGGACGTGTTCCACGACGTGTTCGGCCACGTGCCGATGCTGATGAACCCGGTGATGGCCGATTTCATCCAGGCCTACGGGGTGGGCGGTCTGCGCGCGCAAGGGCTCGGCGAGCTCGAACACCTGGCGCGGGTCTACTGGTACACGGTCGAGTTCGGCCTGGTGCAGCAGGCCGACGGGCTGCGCATCTACGGGTCGGGCATCGCGTCCTCCTACACCGAGAGCGTGTTTGCCCTGGACGATGCCTCACCGAACCGAATACGGTTTGCGCTGGAGCGGGTGATGCGCACCAACTACCGCATCGACGATTTCCAGGAAAGTTATTTCGTGCTGAACGATTTACAAGACCTGCTGGCACTGGCCAACACCGAGTTTGCCCCGTACTACGCACGCCTGGACAGCGGCCC
>JANNCZ010000810.1:0-1993 GCA_031387185.1 Burkholderiales bacterium | reverse complement strand
GCAGGCACATATGGGCGGAGAAGTACGACCGCGTGCTGGAAGACGTGTTTCTGGTCCAGGAGGAAATCACACAGAGCATCATCGTCGCGATCGCTCCCGAGATCGAGGCGGCGGAGCGGTCGAAACTGCGCCAGCGTCCTGCCAGCCTTTCAGCTTACGAGATTGCCCTGCGTGCCTCGGCGAGCGCCCACGAAGCTCGCCTCAATCACGATGACTCGCTCCGCGACCGCGCCATCGCGGAAGCGAAACGGGCGCTCGCAATAGATGCCGGCAGCGCCCTCGCGCTGGGCACCCTCGCGCATTTGCAGTGGCAGCGCCTGTTTTTCCGCACCGCTGTTGACCGTGACGCCGCCTGGGTCGAGGGCATGGCGGCCGCCGCCAAGATGATCGAACTCGATCACTCACACAGCCGGGGTTACTTGTTCAAGGGACTTCTCCTTAACGAGCGATCCCGCTGGGACGAAGCACTTTCCTGCCTGCAACAGGCGAACTTGTTGAACCCCAATGACATGTTCGCGCTGGTGAATCTGGGCTACGTCGAGGCCCATGCCGGCCACCCTGAGGCTGGCATCGAGCATATCCGCCAAAGCCTGCGCATTAGTCCGCGCGAACCATCGCGATACTTTTCGCACATCATGCTGTCAATGGCGTATTTCTTTGCGAAGGATTACGAAAATACGATCGTGCATGCGGAAATCGCCGCGATCGGCGCGCCGACCAGCCCCGCATTGCACGGCAATATTGCGATGGCCCAGGTGGGGCTGGGAAACCTTGCCAAAGCGCGCGCCGCGCTCGACGAAGCACGCCGCCTGGGCCCCGAGTACGTCGACATCCGCCTGCAAGGAGAAATGCCGTATCGCAAGCCGGAACTACGGCGGCGATACTGGATGTTTCTGCGTATCGCCGCCGGGCTCGAAGACCCGAGTGTGGCCGACGCATTGCGCTGATCCAGAGCGGCAGTTAACGGATATGAGGAGTGAAATGGAAACGTTCCAGGCGCACGCGCCCGGCAACACCACCCGCCTGCGCCGGATCGTCGGCCTGCTTGAGGCATTGGGCTGAAGCAACCGAGCGATGGACTCTTGCGCTTAGGTACGGGCGGTGGCGCACGCAATGAACCTGATTGAATTCTGATATTCTGCACATACACTGTCATTACATCTTTTTACCTATTCCCCCTGCAGGCTTTGCCATGGCGCGTGACGCAACTTACCAACTCAGGCTCGATGAAGCCATCAAGCGCGAATCGTTCGCCGTATTTGAGCAACTTGGCATGACACCGGCTGAAGGCATGCGCATCTTTTTGCGGATGGTCGCGAAGACAAAATCCATCCCCTTCCCGGTTCAGGTGCCAAACCAAAAAACGGTAAAAGCGCTGCTTTCTCCCGCCAAAGAGAAAGCTTACAAACGCTTTAAATCTGTTGATGCTTTATTCGCTGATCTCAACGATTGATGCGGCAGATTGAGCGAACCGGGGCGTTCAAGCGTCAGTACAAACTGATGCTCAAGAGAGGGAAGGATGAGGCAAAAATACGCGTCGTCATCGCCCTGCTCGCAGATGACAAACCGTTGCCAGCTGCATGCCGCGACCACGCGCTGACTGGCAATCTGGCCGGATTCCGCGACTGCCACATTGAGCCCGACTGGTTGTTGTTTTACGCCAGGAAGAAGGACGATGCCGGTGTGGAAATTTTGGCGCTTGAAGCGACCGGCACGCACTCCGATTTATTTTGATCAAATCGAAAACTGAACATTGCCTGCATATCGCCTGAAGATTGCACCCAACGCATGACCGGCCCGCCAGCACAAATAGTGCGGCGCTTGACCAAACACCACTCACGCTGAAGGAAATTTCACATGTACGCCGTTATCGTCGATTTCAAGATCAAGGCGGCACACTTGGCCGGGTTTCGCGACGCGATTGACCTCAACGCACGCGCCTCGGTTGCCGATGAGCCTGGGTGCAGCCAGTTTGATGTGTGTGTTGATCCGC